>CALMFH010000143.1 GCA_937864925.1 uncultured Alphaproteobacteria bacterium
GAGAGCGAACTCTTCGGCTGCAAGAAGGGCGCCTTCACCGGCGCCTATCAGGACCGCATCGGCCTGTTCGAGGTCGCCGACGGCGGCACCATCTTCCTCGACGAGATCGGCGAGACCTCGCCCGCCTTCCAGGTCAAGCTGCTGCGCGTCCTCCAGGAGGGTGAGATCCGCCCGCTCGGGGCCCAACGTACCCGCAAGGTCGACGTCCGCGTCGTCGCCGCGACCAATCGCGACCTCCTCGCCGACGTCGATGCCGGCCGCTTCCGCCGCGATCTCTATTATCGCCTCGCCGCCTTCCCCATCCATCTGCCCTCCCTCGCCGACCGGCCGATGGACATCCCACCGATCGCCGCCCGCATCCTCGGCGAGGTCAATCAGGCCTTTCGCCGCGAGGTCCCCGGCTTCGCCCCGGCGACCATGGCGGCGCTCATGGCCCACGATTGGCCGGGCAACGTGCGCGAGCTCTACAACGAGATCCAGCGCATGGTGGCACTCTCCGACGCCGACCGGCCGCTCGAACCGCATCTCCTGTCACCGCGCGTCGCCGCTCCGTCCGGACCGCCGCCGAAGCCGGTGGTCATCGGCGAACGCCTCCAGCTCAAAGACCGCGTCGAGATCCTGGAGACCGAGGTCATCGCCGAGGCGCTCGACCGGCTCGGCGGCAACATCTCGCGCGTCGCCGCCGAGCTCGGCCTGTCGCGCGTCGGCCTCAGAGCCAAGATCCAGCGCTACGACCTGAAGCGGGACCTCGAGGATGACGACCGCGACTGACCAACGCCGCCCGGAGAACCTGCTCGACCACGTCATGCGCGGTGGCGAGCCGACCCTAGACGGCGAAGGCGAGGCGATGTGGATCGACGTCATCGCCAAGATGGACGCGGTCTATTCCGACCTGATCCGCTACGAATCCGATCTCGAGGCCAAGAACGCCGAACTGGAAGCCGCCGAGGGCTTCATCTCCTCGGTGATCGCCTCGGTCTCCGACATCCTGGTGGTGGTCGACGAACGCGGTGTGGTGGTGCAGGTCAACCCGGCCTTCGTCCGGCTGGTCGCCCGACCCTCTCCCGAGACCGTCGGCCGGCCGCTGGTCGATCTGGTGGTGGAGAGCGACGCCGCCCGCGCCCGTGCCGCCCTGGTCTCCGGCGTCGAGGGCGAGGTACGCGAACTCGAGCTCTCCTTCCGCACCCCCGACGGCGCCTCCGATCTGATGGCGATCAACTGCTCCGCCCGCTTCGACCACAACGGCCACCGGGTCGGCGCGGTTTTGACCGGCCGACCGATCGGCGAGCTCAGGCGCGCCTACGAGGCGCTCCACAAGGCCCATCTCGAACTGCAGCAGGCGCAGCGCAAACTGGTCGAGCAGGAGAAGATGGCGAGCCTCGGTCGCCTCGTCGCCGGCGTCGCGCACGAACTCAACAACCCGATCAGCTTCGTCTACGGCAACATCCACACACTCGAGCGTTATCGTCATCGGCTCGACACCTATGTCCGCGATCTGCGCGGCCTCGCCGAGCCGCACGCCGTCGCCCGCCTCGAGCGCGACACCCGCATCGACGCCGTTCTCGGCGATCTCGGACCCCTGATCGAGGGCACACTCGAAGGGGCGGTGCGCATCTCCGAGATCGTCAAGAACCTGCGACGTCTGTCCTTCTCGCGCTCCAACGAACGCGAGGTGGTCGATCTCACCCGCCTGATCGGCACCGCGACCCATTGGGCGGTGCGTGCCAAGAACGTCCGCGCCCGTCTCGACACCGATTTCGAACCGGGCCTGACGGTCGAGGGCCAGGAGGGCCAGAT
Organism: uncultured Alphaproteobacteria bacterium; assembly: GCA_937864925.1. Lineage (GTDB taxonomy): Bacteria > Pseudomonadota > Alphaproteobacteria > Rhizobiales > Ancalomicrobiaceae > CALBKH01. The sequence goes on from CALMFH010000143.1 coordinate 1,798, forward strand.
CCACCAGGTGCTGGTCAATCTGATCGACAACGCCCTCGATGCGGTGCGCAGCGCCGCCGATCCCCTGGTCGTCGTCACCACCCGATCGTCCGGCGACGAGGTCGTGGTCGAGGTTTCCGACAACGGCGAGGGTATCCGCGACGAGGTCGCCGACAAGATCTTCGAGCCCTTCTTCACCACCAAGGTGGTCGGCGAGGGCACCGGCCTCGGCCTGTGGATCTCCTATTCCATCGCCCGCGACCACGGCGGCTCGCTCGCCGCGGCGAACCGCCCCGAAGGTGGCGCCGTCTTCCGCCTCACCCTGCCGCGTCACGCGACCGCGGGCGGCGGCAACGGCGGGTGAGACCGGGTTCACGAAGTTTCGACCCCTTCGAAACTTCGTGAACGAAGGCGAGCCCGAACGGGCGTCGGCCGGTCGGACCGTGACCTCCTGAAATGCCGTCGAGTCGGAATTTCATGAGCCCGGTATGATCCGTTCGTGTCACGCCTCTTCGGAGGCCCGCGCGAGAGCGACCGGGCGACGAGACCCCGTGCATCGGGGCCGGCCGGAATGCCTTCGACGGCGCCGATCGGTCGCGCCGCGGCCGCCGCTGCGGCGAGGTCCGGGGTTGATCGGTCCGCCGGTTTCGCGGCATGGTCGGCGCGGGAGCGCCACCGCGGATCGGTGGCCACACGATGTGACGGGACGGGGACGTGAAGCGTTTCAGCGGCAAGATCTTCTGCATAGGTTTTCAGAAGACGGGCACGACGACGACCCGATATGCACTGCGGATCTTGGGATACAGCGTCTGCAGCGCGCGCTACGATCTCATCGATCCCGTCAGAAGAGGCGACCTCGGGCCGGTCCACGACGTGGTCGCGCAATTCGACGCCTTCGAGGACAATCCCTGGCCGCTGTTGTTCCGCGAACTCGATCGCGACTTTCCCGGTAGCCGCTTCATCATGACGATCCGCGACGAGGCTCCGTGGCTGCGCAGCGTCGTCAATCATCTCGGCGTGCTACCCGATCGGATGCAGAAGCTCGTCTACGGTCACGGCGCTCCGGGAGGCTACGAAGACGTCGCCCTGACGCGCTATCGCCGCCACAACGACGAGGTCTTCGCCCATTTCGCCGATCGGCCGGACGACTTTCTCGTCATCGATTACGCCAAGGGCGACGGATGGCCGGAGATCTGCGCCTTCCTCGGTTGCGAGGTGCCGACGGCGCCGCTGCCGCACGTCAACGCACGCAGCTACCGCACCTGGAAATCGCGCGCCAATTTCGCCGCCGCATCGCTCGTTCGCGGCCTCCGCCGGATCTTCGGCGACCCGCCGGACGACTCCGTTCGGCCGAAACCGCCGCACGAAGAACCGAACCACCCGCGACCCCGGCGCGAAACCGGCGACGTCCACGGTGATTCCGTCGCGATCGAACCCGTCCGCTCCGACCCTGCCGATCGGGCATGACCACGTCGGCAGCCACGCCGATCGAGGAAGACGCCCTCTCGCCGCGAACTTCTCATACCAGACGCACGAAGTTCCGACCCCTGTGGACGTGGAATTTCCGAAGATGGTCGCATCCGTTTCTCTCCCCCCTTGTGGGGGAGGGAACGTTGGAGCACCGATCTACCAAACAGAACCGCCCTGCAAAGGGTCGGAACATCGTGCGTCTGGTCTCATGCCGATGACTCATGGGAACGATACGCGCCCTTCCGCTGCGCGGGCACGTCTCGGCGCGACGGCACGGTACCGAGGGACCGGTGATTCCCACTCGCCCCGGGCGGTGCGGCGAGGGTGAGGCGGAACCGGCATCCGCCGGTCGGATCGTGGCGCCTCGGACTTCGGCGCCCGGCACGCGTCGCGGTCACGCAACGCGAACGGCCGCGGCGAAGGTTCCGCCGCGGCGCGGGTCGTCTCGACCGATGGAGCGTCCGCTCAGGCGCCCTTGGTCTGGGCGAGGATCATCTTGGCGATGACGAAGGAGATCGGGATCGTCAC
>CALMFH010000144.1 GCA_937864925.1 uncultured Alphaproteobacteria bacterium
CAGGATGGCGACGCCGCGCGGCTTCAGGTGATCGTCGATGGCGGTGACGATCTGCGCCGTCAGGCTCTCCTGGGTCTGCAGGCGGCGGGCGTAGACGTCGACGAGGCGGGCGAGCTTGGACAGACCCACCACCCCGGCGGAGGGGTAATAGGCGATGTGGGCCTTGCCGACGAAGGGCACCATGTGGTGCTCACAATGGGAATGGAAGGGGATATCGCGGACGAGAACGATCGAGCCGTAACCCTCGACCTCCTCGAAGACGCGGTCGAGCACTTCGCTCGGGTTCTCGGCATAGCCGCGATAGAGCTCCTCGTAGGCCCTCACCACGCGTTTCGGGGTGTCGACCAGACCTTCGCGGGTCGGGTCGTCGCCGATCCACTGGAGCAGGGTGCGCACCGCGGCCTCGGCCTCCTCGCGAGAGGGGCGCGCCGGCGGTACGATCTTCGCGGCGCTCGCCTCGCGGCGAGGCCCGGCGACGGCATCCATCGATGAATTCTCCCGATTGCGGGGCTGTTCGTCCAAGTCCACGGTTCCGTTCTCGTGTCGGATCACCGGGTCTGGAGATCCCTGCGGGGGTGTCGGATTCGGCACGGCTCGGCGTTGTGACGGTACCATGCGACGCTCCCCGATCCGTCCTATATAGTGCAGACCGGCGCTCTCGTCAGGGGGCGACGTGTCACGGGGCGGTGAATCCGGCATGATCGACGACGTCTACAACTCGCGGATCCTCGAACTCGCCGGCAACATTCCGCGGATCGGGCGGCTCGCCCACCCGCAGGGCAGCGCCACGGCGCACTCGCGGCTGTGCGGATCGTCGATCACCGTCGATCTGGCGATGGACGGCGGTCGGGTCGTCGACTTCGCCCACGAGGTCAAGGCCTGCGCTCTCGGCACCGCCTCGGCCTCGGTGCTCGCCCGCAACGTCATCGGTGCCACCGCCGAGGAGATCCGGGCGACGCGCGAGGCGGTGCGCGCCATGCTCAAGGACAACGGCCCGCCGCCCGAGGGCCGCTTCGCCGACATGAAGTATCTGGAGCCGGTGCGCGACTACAAGGCCCGCCACGCCTCGACGCTGCTGCCCTATGACGCGACGATCGCGGCGATCGAGACGGTCGAGGGCAAGGCCTCGTAGGGGCGATCGATTCGACGGAGTCACACGTAGGTCGATGATCGAATGGCGTCGGCGAACCCGCCTCCCGCATGATCGGCCGGTCGATTGTTCCGAGCCGCGGCGTGACATGTCGTTTCGATGGGAGTGTTCGCGATGACCAGATTTTCTTCGATCGCCCTGACCGCCGCCGTGATCCTGGCGGCCACGTTACCGGCGTCGGCGGGTGGGAATTCGGTCCTGAAGAAGGCGGATGGCTCCAGCGTCCGCATCATCTGCAATCCCACCGCCTGCCAGATCACCTTCTTCGACAAGGCCGGCAACAAGCAGAAAATGGAGTCCGCCGACGGCGGCGACTACGGCTACGCCGTGGCGGTGCAGAAGTACCACGGTCTCGGATACAACTGAGCCGATCGTGCCCGGGGGCGCGGCAGGGCAGCGGGACCGGGTTTTACCGGCCTTGCCGCGACCGAGCCCTCACGGGATGTCCTCGCGTTCCCCGTCCACCCGCCCGTAGGCGGTCTCGGCCACCGCATAAGCTTCGCGGAAGAGCCGTTCGAGTGCAGGGTCGACAGGCCCACAGGCATCGACCACCGCCTTCGCCCACACCACGTAGTGATGCAGGCGTTCGCGCCGCCAGCCGGTCGGCGGGGTGCGGACGAGGGCGCGCAGGTTCGAGGTCTTGTCGGCGAGCTTGATCAGTTTGGCGTCGCGGGAGAGATGCGGCGCGTGCTCGATCTGCAGCCACTTGCGGCGGTCGGAGGGGAGCGACTTGTCGTCGGTGACCGCCATGACGAGAGCGGCGACGCGTGCGCCGAATTCGGCGACGAGTTCCAGCTCGGTGACGCCGACGTCCTCGACGCAGTCGTGGAGGAGGGCGGCGATCACCACCTCGACGTCGCCGGGACGTTCGGCGTGGGCGACGAGTTCTGCGACTTCGAGCAGGTGATTGACGTAGGGCTCGGCGTCGACGCCCTTCCTCTGTTGCGCCTTGTGGGCACGGGCGGCGAAATGGGCGGCCCGCGTCAGCCGGGCGACGGCGTGCGGCGTCGTGGGTGGTGGGGCGGGGGTCGTCGGCGGGCTCGACATGACTTATGTGTTCCTCGTCTCGACGAGAAACCTGACCCGATCGACGCGCATGTGCAATCGCTGTTCAGCCCCCCGCGGCTTCTTCGCACAGGACGAACGCTCCGCCGCAGCGGGGGGGACGGGCGGTGCGTCTCGCCCGCACAAGCCGATCCTGGCGGAGTGGCGGCGGCCGCACGTGATGCTCGCCCGCATCCTGGTGCGCGGCTATCGCTACACGTTCTCGGCCTTCATGGGCCGCACCTGCCGCTATTTCCCCTCCTGCTCGGAGTACACCGAGGAGGCGATCGAGACCCACGGGCTGTGGGCCGGGTTCTGGATCGGGCTGGCGCGGATCCTGAGATGCCACCCCTGGGGGGCGTCGGGGTGGGATCCGATCCCGGAGGAATTGCCTCGCGATTCCCGCTGGTATATGCCGTGGCGCTACGGTCGCTGGACGGGTCG
>CALMFH010000145.1 GCA_937864925.1 uncultured Alphaproteobacteria bacterium
GCCCCTCGCGCTCTATCCTAAATATGCCACCGCCTACCCCAATCGCGGCAACGCCCACCTGACAAAGGGCGACCTCGACCGTGCCATCGCCGACTACGACAAGGCAACCGCGCTCGATCCGAAAGATGCCAGAGTCTTCAACAATCGCGGCGAAGCCTACTATGGCGAGGGCGACTACGACCGCGCCATCGCCGACTACGACAAGGCTATCGAGATCGACCTGAAATATACCAGAGTCTACGTCAATCGCGGCAACGCCTATACTGCCAAAGGCGACCATGACCGCGCCATCGCCGACTACGACATGGCCGTCGCGCTCGATCCGGAAAATGCTGCGGCCTACGCCAATCGCGGCAACGCCTACCGAAGAAAGGGCGATTACTACCGCGCCATCTACGAATACGACAAAGCCATCGCGCTCGATCCGAAGGAAGCCGTATTCTACAACAATCGCGGCAGAGCCTACGATGGCGAGGGCGACTACGACCGCGCCATCGTCGACTATGACAAGGCCGTCGCGCTCGATCCGAAATATGCCTCAGCCTACAGCAATCGCGGCTATTCCGATCTTATAAAGGGAGATTACTACTGCGCCATCTACGAATACGACAATGCCATCGCGCTCGACCCGAAAGATGCCAGGGTCTTTTCCAATCGCGGCGCCGCCCATGCTCGCAAAGGCGACCAAGACCGCGCCATCGCCGACTACGACACGGCCATCGAGATCGATCCGAAAAATGCCTTGGCCCATTACAATCGCGGCACCGCCTACCAACATAAGGGCGACCACGCCCGTGCCATCGCCGCCTACGACAAGGCCATCGCGCTCGATCCGAAAAAGGCCGAGGCCTACAGACGGCGAGGATACGCTCTTTTCAACGTCGGCGACTTCAAGCCCGCAGCGCTCGACTTCCTGCACGCCGCCGACATCGGTGACGCCTACATGATGATGTTCCGCTACTTGGCGCGGGCGCGCGCCGGTGAGAACGCGGCACCGGAACTCGAAGCGAATGCCGAGCGGTTGAAGACCAAAGTCTGGCCCTACGCGGCGATCGAACTGCTGCTCGGACGACGTCGACCCGAAGCGACGCTGTCGGCCGCGACCACCCCGGGCGAAACCTGCCAGGCGCGGTTCTATATCGGCGAGAGCTTTCTGCTGAGTGGGGATACGGCTGCGGCCGGACGGTCGTTGCGCTCGGCCGTCGACACCTGTCCGAAGGGCTTTTATGAGTTGGACGCAGCGCAGGCGGAACTGGCGCGCCTGCCGAAGTGAGGTCCCACCGCCTGTCATCTCCGAATGGCCTGAGTGCCATGCCGACTACAGTTGCAGTGTTCGGGCGAGGGAGCGAGCGATGATCGGCATCGACCGTACCCCTTGGCGCCCAGCGGTCCGCCGCCTCGACGCCGGTGAGTGGGTCGCCGCGATCGGCGACGTTCACGGCCACGCAGATCTGCTCGAGGCGCTGCATGCCGCGCTCGCCGCCGAGATCGCAGCGGTTCGGCCGGTTCATGCGACGGTCGTCCATCTCGGCGATCTCGTCGACCGCGGGCCGGAGAACCGGCGTACGGTGGCGCTGGCGCGGACCGGGGTGCCGGGCGCTCACTCGATCACGCTGATGGGCAATCACGAGGAGCGGATGCTCACCGAGCTCGGCGGGACGGGTGAGCCGCATCTGCGCTGGTATGCCATGGGCGGACGCGAACTCTTCGCCGAATGCGGCGTGGCGCCGGAGGTCGGTTGGCAGGAACCGCTGAGGGCGCGCTTCGGGGCCGACCTCGTCGATTGGCTCGCCGGCCGGTCCCGTCTCCATCGGCACGGACCGCTGGTCTTCGTCCACGGCGGAATCGATCCGACGCGACCGCTCGACGACCAGGACCCCCATACGCTGTCGTGGGTACGCGAGACCTGGTGGCACCACCCCGGTCCCTATCCGGAGGACGTCGCGGTGATCCACGGCCACGTGCCGGTCGCCGCGGTCGATCTCGATCATCCCCGCCGAATCGCCGTCGACACCGGAGCACACCGGACCGGAGTGCTCACCGCGCTGGTCGTCCACGGCGACCGCATGCGTACCCTGGCGACACGTCGCCTCGGCGGCGGCGACGAACACCCGTCGTGAGAGCGGCTCTCGTGCCGGAAAAGAGAGAGGGCGCACCCGGTTGGGGACGCCCTCTCGAGGTGGCGGCTGGATGGCTAGCCGCGAAGGGAGGTCGGTGCCGGCAGGGGGGGGGAATCCGGCTCCGCGAAGAGGTGCACCGGGCGCGCGGGACGACCCGGTGCGAGAGGGGAAACGGCCGCATCGCGCCGTCTCGAGAGAGGAATCCGAAGGAGAGGGAGTTCCGGATCGGGAGAGACCCGGAACTCCCCACGGCCACGACCGATGGCGGTCGATCGAGGTCGTGTTCCATTCGAACGACGTCGAACCTACCGTAGGGTCGTGTCCGGGGTTTTTCGCGGTGCGAAAATCGGGTTGCGTCGATGTTTCGTCACGACACGGACGGCGAATTGTTCCGGGCGAGCCCGGACGCATCGTCGCTCGGCAGGGGTGTGTGACGTGGCGGCTTGCCGACGGCGACGCAGGAGGTTAAGCCGGTCCGGTGGCCGACGACCGCTCGCGGCCGCGCCGCCGAGGCGGGGAGGGGTGATGACGCGCACGGTTCTCTATTCGGGGTCGTTCGATCCCGTCACCAACGGCCATGTCGACATCCTCGCCCAGGCACTGACGCTCGCCGATCGGGTCGTCGTCGCCATCGGCGTCCATCCCGCCAAGAAGCCGCTGTTCGAGTTCGACGAACGCGTCGCCATGATCGGCGAGGTGGTGGCCGGGCTCGGCGCCGATCCGGGGCGGGTCGACGTCGTCGCCTTCTCCGATCTGGTGGTCGAAGCCGCCCGTCGTGCCGGCGCCGTGGCGATCGTTCGGGGTCTGCGCGACGGCACCGACCTCGACTACGAGATGCAGATGGCGGGCATGAACGGCGCCATGGCGCCCGAGGTGAAGACGGTGTTCCTGCCGGCCTCGCCGAACGTCCGCCACATCACCGCCACGCTGGTCCGCCAGATCGCCGCCATGGGGGGCGACGTCTCGAGCTTCGTCCCCGGTTTCGTCGCCGCCCGCCTGAAGGCGCGTTTCGCCGAACGCGCCTGAAACTCCATTTCGACCGCCTCGGCCGCGGCCGCCACGATCACGGGAGAGAGATCCCTTGCTGCGCAGAACCCTTCTTTCCGCCCTCGCCGCCGCCCCGCTCTTCGCCGTCGGTACGGCTTCGGCCGCCGGCCCTGCCGCCACCGACCGCGAGAACATGCTGATCCTGACGCTGAAGAACGGCCAGGTGGTGATTCGTTTGCGTCCGGACATCGCGCCGAAGCACGCCGAGCGGCTGAAGACACTGGCGCGCCGTGGCTTCTACGATGGGCTCAAGTTCCACCGCGTGATCGACGGTTTCATGGCCCAGACCGGTGATCCGCGTGGCAACGGCACCGGTGGCTCCGACCTGCCGAACCTGCCGGCCGAGTTCAACCCGATGCCGTTCGAGCGCGGCACGCTCGGCATGGCGCGGTCGCAGGATCCGGACTCGGCGAATTCGCAGTTCTTCATCATGTTCGCCAACGGCGCCTTCCTCAACGGCAAGTACACCGCCTTCGGCGAAGTCGTGTCGGGTATGGAATTCGTCGACATGATCAAGAAGGGCGACAAGGCCGCCAACGGCACCGTCGCCGACCCCGACCGGATCATCAAGCTGCAGGTCGCCGCCGACGTGAAGTGATCCTCGGACGATGACGCACGAAGGGCTCGGAACCGCCGGGTTCCGAGCCCTTCTTCGTCGTGGGGTACCGTCCCGAGCGCGTCTCACGCCACCTTGTGGCCGGTGAAGACGCCGTCGTCCTTCTCGCTCAGCACCATGTTGCGACCGCCGCGCTTGGCGGCATAGAGGCAGACGTCGGCGCGCTCGACGATCGACTGGGCGTTGTCGCCGCGTTTCCACTGGGCGACGCCGATCGAGATGGTGATGCGACCGAGATTCTCGCCGGTCGACCGTTTGACCAGTTCCTTGGAGAACACCGCCTCGCGGATGTGTTCGGCGACCACCACCGCCTGGGCGAGGTCGGTGCGCGGCAACAGCACGGCGAACTCCTCGCCGCCGAAACGGCAGGCGATGTCCTGGCCCTTGATGTTCTGCTTCAGCGCCAGTGCGACGAGGCGCAGCACCTGATCGCCGGTCTGGTGGCCGAAGGTGTCGTTGAACTTCTTGAAGTGGTCGATGTCGGTGAACAGCAGGCAGAACGAGGCACCGCTCTGGTCGGCCTCCGCCTGGAGCCGGTCGAGCGACTGCTCGAAGTGCTTGCGATTGGCGAGCGTGGTGAGATCGTCGACCAGACTCTCGTAGCGGATCGCCTCCAGGCTCTCCTGCAATTCGGCGATCTGACGGCGCGACTCGGTCAGCTGGTTCTCCAGCTCACGGTTGGTGCGCTCGGTCTGATGGGTGACGTCGATGAGGCCTTGGACGATGGTCTCGACCGCACCGGTGTCCTTGGCGCCGGCCAGCGCGGTACGCGCTTCGCCCAGCGAGGACGAGTAGCTCGAGGTCGATTCCATCTGGGTCGCCAACATGCCGGCGACGCCCTTGATCTCTTCCGACAGTCGCCCGCCGACCTCGTCGATGCGCTCGCCGATCCGGGTCGGAGCGATGAACTGGTCGTAGATGCGACCGACTTCGAGTGACGTGATCTTGCCGCGCTGGCGGATGATGTCGTTGATCGACTTGTTCAGCGCATGATTGAATCCGGCAGCGTACGTGTACCAGAGCTCATAATTGCGTGGATACGCCGGGATCTCGTTCTTGCGCAGATGGCCTACGGCATTTTCGCCGTAGACGATGGTGCGCTTGAAATCATCCCTCTCGCTCATGGTCGCCATCCCCCACGTCCGTACGCCATGCCCCGGAGGCACACGGCAGGGCCGCTCTCCCTCCGGCCTCTCCAACAACTTGTCAGCAACGACTTAACTCATGGTAAAGGACGAGGCCCCGATGCGGCCCGGATGCCGTATTTTTACGCGCGTTCCCAGCCGTCGCCGTCACGCCACCCCGTCACATTCCCCGCATGATCGTCACGGCTTGGAAAGATTTTCCAGGCCGGTCGAAACGGCGGTCACGAGCTCCGGGTGAGTCGATCCGAGGCAAGTCGCCCGACGGGGGGGACCGGCCCGACACCGGCCCGGCGTCGACTCAGGTGGTGCCGCCCTTGGCGCGCACCGGGCGCAGCAGGAAGGCCGGGACGTGGTCGCCGAGACCGACGAAGGTCGGCTCGTCGCGGTCCTCGTCACGGCGGGAGCGCGGTGCCGGGCGATCGCCGGCGCGCACCGGGGCTTGGTCCTCGCCACTCGGGCGGCCCGTGCGACCGCGCTCGGGACGGGGGCCACGACGATCGCGACCCTCGCCGCCACGCTCCTCGCGCGGTGCCCGGCTCTCCGGCGCCCGCTCTTCGCGCGAAGGGCGAGACTCGACCGCCTCGTCGCGACGCGGACGGCTCTCGCGCGCCTCGCTCTCGCCGCTGCGATCGCGACCACGGCCACCCCGACGGCGGTCACCGCCGCGTTCGGAACGCTCGCCGCGATGCGAGCGGGCGGGTCGATCTTCATGCGGCAGCTCGGAGACGTGCGGCCCCATCCACGGGATCTTGTCGCCGGTGAGCTTCTCGATGGCGGCGAGATGCTTCAGGTCGAGGTCGGTGACGATCGACACCGCGACGCCGGAACGTCCGGCGCGGCCGGTGCGACCGATGCGGTGGACATAGTCCTCGGCATGGACCGGGACGTCGTAGTTGTAGACGTGACTGACGTCCGGGATGTCGAGGCCGCGCGCGGCGACGTCGGAGGCGACGAGCAGCGTCAGTTTGTTGCCGCGGAAGCCGTCGAGCATCGCCATGCGGGCGCGCTGGTCCATGTCGCCGTGCAGCGCCCCGACCGAGAAGCCGTGTTTCTCCAGGCTGCGGAACACCACCTGCACGTCGCGCTTGCGATTGCAGAAGATGATGGCGTTCTTCAGGTCTTCGGCCGAGCGGATCAGGTCGCGCAGCACGTCGCGCTTGTCGTGCGGCTCGCGGCCCGAGGCGATCAGGTTCTGGGTCACCGTCTTGGCGGTCGAAGCGGGTTTGGCCACCTCGATGCGGACCGGGTCGCGCAGGAACATGTCGGCGAGACGCTGGATCTCCGGCGGCATGGTGGCCGAGAACATCAGTGTCTGGCGCGCCGGCGGGATCAGCTTGCAGATCTTCTCGATGTCCGGGATGAAGCCCATGTCGAGCATGCGGTCGGC
>CALMFH010000146.1 GCA_937864925.1 uncultured Alphaproteobacteria bacterium
TTGGCCTCGTCGATCAACACCCAGGCGCGGCGATAGCTCATGCCCATCGAACGGCCGGCGGCGGTGATCGAGCCGGTGGTCGCCACCGCCTCGAGGAGATCGATCTTGCCGGGACCGAGCTTGTGGCCGGCGCCGAGCACGAGGCGCAACCGCAGTCGAGCCCGGGCGAGGGGGCCGGTGGTCGGCTCGGAGGGTGCGATCGGGTGGAGGGCGACGACGGTATCCGACACGGTCGAGGTCCTGGTTGTGCGGGTCACGTGGGCCTCGACCCTAGCACCGCTTCGCCGGCGCCCGAAGGCGGAAAAGACGGGGAGCGGGTTCCCCGTCTTTCGTGTCTCACGAACGGGTCCGTGCCACCAGGATACGGATCAGGTCACGCGCCGCGGCGGGAGGGGCACGCTCGATCCGACGATACTCGCGGCCGTCGATCGTCCGGCGCATCAGACCGCCGTCGACCAGTTCGCGGCGCAGCAGAGCGTGGTCGCCGAAGCGGTGCTCGGCGGTGAGCCGCTCGTTCACCTCACGCTCGTGCATCACCGCGCCGGCGGGTATCCGTGACCACATCACCCACAGGCAATCGGGCCGATGGCTAGCCTTGCCGGGCCAGCGGATCAACCGGCCGGCCTCGTCGAAGTAGCGGGCGATGCGGGCGAGACGCACCATGTCGACCAGCTCGGGCGGCGGTGGCGGGGTCTCGAGCGCGTCGCGGGCTTCGGCCTGGGCGCGGAAATGTTGGAAGTTCGAGAAGCCGACGGCGCGCGCCAGCATGTTCAACCATTCGGCGTGACCGAGGGCGCCGTCGTGGGTCGCGCTCTGGCGGGCGAGGGATCGGGCGAGCGCGGAGATGTCGCTCGCCGCATAGGGCAGGGGTGTTCTGGACATCGCTCTTCCTCGTGCGATGTGCCGCTCGGGTCTCGAGGACTGCCGGTGGTCGCCCTTGCCGACGCGGCACGACGGGAAGCGTGTCGAGATCGGGGATGATGGCAGGTTCAGCTTGCCCCGCAAGGGGCGGCGACGCCTCGGTGAACTGCCGACCGAGGCTGTTCATACGCCCGCGAGGGGGGCGATTTCAAGGCGGCGTCCGGGAACCGACCGTATCGGCTCGAGGAACCACGTCCTTCGCACTGAAACGACGAAGGGCGGACCTCGCGGCCCGCCCTCACGTCTCGATCCGCGACCGGCGGTCTCACACCGGCTTCAGGAGCACGTGCTTCTTCTTGCCCTGGGAGAGCTTGATCACACCGTCGAGGAGGTCGGCGTCGCCGAGGGTCATGCGGTCGTTGGCGACCGGGATGTCGTTGACCTTGAGTGCGCCGCCCTGCACCGCGCGGCGGGCTTCGCCGTTGGAGGCGGCGAGGCCGGCGCGGACGAAGGCGGTGAGGACGCCGATGCCGGCGGAAAGCTCGGCGGCGGGGACCTCGACGGTCGGCAGGGTCGCGGCGAGGGCTCCCTCCTCGAAGGTCTTGCGTGCCGTCTCGGCCGCCTGTTCCGCCGCCTCGCGGCCATGGACCATGGCGGTGATCTCGGTCGCCAGGATCTTCTTGGCCTCGTTGATCTCGGCGCCGCCGAGGCGGGCGAGACGAGCGATCTCGGCCATCGGCAGGATGGTGTAGAGCTTGAGGAAGCGCTCGACGTCGGCGTCCTCGGTGTTGCGCCAGTACTGCCAGTAGTCGTAGGGGCTCAGCATCTCGGGATCGAGCCAGACGGCGCCGGAGGCGGTCTTGCCCATCTTGGCGCCGGACGAGGTGGTGAGCAGCGGGCAGGTGACGGCATGGAGGCTCGCGTCGTCGGTGCGCCGACCGAGGTCGATGCCGTTGACGATGTTGCCCCATTGATCCGAGCCGCCCATCTGCAGGATGCAGCCGTGGCGGCGATGCAGTTCGACGAAGTCGTAGGCCTGCAGGATCATGTAGTTGAATTCGAGGAACGACAGCGGCTGCTCGCGCTCCAGCCTGAGCTTCACCGAATCGAAGCTCAACATGCGGTTGACCGAGAAGTGGCGGCCGAAATCGCGCAGGAAGTCGACGTAGACCAGCTTCAGCAGCCAGTCGGCGTTGTTGGCCATCAGCGCGTCGGTGGGGCCGTCGCCGAAGGTGAGGAACTTCGAGAAGATGCGCTTGATGCCCTCGAGGTTGGCGTTGATCTCGTCGAGGGTGAGGAGCTTGCGACTCTCGTCCTTGCCGGAGGGATCGCCGACCATGGTGGTGCCGGCGCCCATCAGGGCGATCGGGCGGTGGCCGGTCTGCTGCATCCAGTAGAGCATCATGATCGGCACCAGCGAGCCGGCGTGCAGGCTCTTGGCAGTGGCGTCGAAGCCGATGTAGCCGGTGATCGGGCCCTTCGCCGCCGCCTCGTCGAGACCCTGCGGGTCCGAGATCTGGTGGATGAAACCGCGCTCGGAGAGGACGCGCAGGAAATCGGACTTGAAGGCGGTCATGATCGGCGGAACCCTGGTAGGATGCGGAGCCTCGTGAGGCCGGCGAGGGCTCATAGCATCTCGCGGCGCCGATCGCATCCCTTCTCGAAGGTGGAGACCGACATGGGCGGACAACGGTTGGCGATCGGGCTGATGAGCGGCACGTCGATGGACGGCGTCGACGTCGCGGCGATCGAGACCGACGGGCGGGTCGTCTCCGAGTTCGGGCCGACGCTGTTCCGGCCCTATTCCGATGCCGAGCGCGCGGCGATCCGGGTGGCTGTCGAGGAAGCGCCGGCGATCGGCCATCGCGCCGACCGGCCGGGGGAACTGATCCTGGCCGAGCGGGTGGTGACCGCGGCGCACATCGACGCGGTCACGACCTTCCTCGCCGCGAACGGGCTCGACCGCCAGGACGTGGCGGTGATCGGTTTCCACGGCCAGACGGTGTTCCATGCGCCGGCACGCGGGCTCACCGTGCAGCTCGGCGACGGGCTGGCGCTCGCCCGGGCGGTCGGCGTGCCGGTGGTCTACGATTTCCGCGCGGCGGACGTGGCGGCGGGCGGCGAAGGGGCGCCGCTGGTGCCGATCTATCATGCCGGGCTGGTGGCGACGTCGGATCTGCCGCGGCCGGTGGCGGTGCTCAACCTCGGCGGGGTGGCCAACCTCACCTTCGTCGGCGGCACGCCGGGTGGGGAGGGTGATCTTCTCGCCTTCGACTGCGGACCGGGCAATGCGCTCCTCGACGACTGGTGTCTGAAGCGGACCGGCCGTGCCGTCGACGTCGACGGGCGGGCAGGGGCGAAGGGCCGCGCCGACGAAAAGGTGGTGGCCGAACTTCTCGCCCATCCGTTCTTCGCCGCGCCGCCGCCGAAATCGCTCGATCGCAACGCCTTCTCGAGTGCGTCGGTCGACGGACTGTCGACCGAGGACGGGGCGGCGACGCTCACCGCCTTCACCGCGGCGGCGGTGGTGGCGGGGCTCGCCCTGATGCCGGCGCCGCCACGAACCCTGGTGGTCGCCGGCGGCGGGGCGCACAATCCGACGCTGATGCGGATGATCGGCGAGCGCACCGGTCTGGCGGTGACGACGGCGAGCGCCGTCGGGTGGTCGACCGACTTCCTCGAGGCGCAGGCCTTCGCCCATCTCGCGGTGCGCCATCTCGACGGGCTGCCGCTGTCCTTTCCCGGCACCACCGGGGTGAGGGAGCCGACCTGCGGCGGCGTTCTGGCGAAGAGGTGAGGCGATGAACCCGTTCCGCGCGTTCCGAATACTCGGCGACATCGCCCGGCGTCGCCCCTTCCTCGTCGGCCTGGTCGGCCTCGGACTTCTCGCCGAGGCGGCGCGGGTCGGCGAGGTGCTGCTGTTCGGCGGGACGGTGACGATCTTCGGCCATTCCGGCGCCGAGGAATGGCGGACGGCGGACGGCGAACCATGGATCGCCGCCTATGTGGCGTGGGTCGGCGCCTGCGGGCTCGTCGTGATCGGCCTGGCGATCCTCGGTCGACGGCGGAGCCGGGCCGGGGCGGTCGCTTCGCCGGAGGACGTCGTGCGCGCGCCCGAACCGGCCCCGGCGTCGCCGCCGGCATCGGTCGCGACGCAGGAGACACTGCCGCGCCCGGCGCGGATATCGGTGCGGGCGGCGTCTCCGACATCGCCCTCGACGCCGAAACGGGCGGTCGAACCGGTGAGCGCGAAGCTTCCGGCTCGACCCGCCGGCGGTGCGGTGGTGTGGCGGCGGGGCGTCGACGAGAAGCGACCCGTTCGGCGTGGGCCATAGACCGCGAGATCCGTCGGGTGTGACGAGTGCGGCGGATCGCTCCCAGGGGCGGTCGAGATCGCCGCGGAGGCATCCGGGCCGGCTCAGTCGATGAGCGTCTCCATCCCCCGCGTCAGGCCGACGCGCTCGACCACCTTGCGGGCGGCGAGCAACGTGCCGGCGACATAGGGAGCCGCCGACGAACCGGCGTCGTGGCGGATGACGAGGCGTTCGTCGGGAGCGCCGAAGATCGCCTCGCAGGAGAGCACGAAGGACGGCATCCGAACCGAATGGACCTGGATCGGGGTCGGGCGGGCGACGGTGGCGCCGCGGGTCTCCTTCAATCCGGTGAGGTCTTCGATCGGCTTCGAGGTGCCGGGGCGGCGGACGGCGGAGAGCGCTTCGGCGAGCTCGCGGCCCGTGCCCGAGGGGACGTCCGGCTTGGCGGCGGAGGCGTAGTCGATGATCTCGACGTCCGCGACGAGGCGGGCGGCCTCGAGCGCGAATTTCCGCAGCAGTGTCGCGGTCACCGAGAAGTTGCCGGCAGCGATGACGCCGCGGCCGGCGACTCGTGCCGCCGCGTCGATCTCGGCGTAGTCGTCGGCCGAGAGCCCCGAGGTGCCGACCACCACGTGGCGGCCGGCGGAGAGGGCGGTCAACGCGTGGCCTTTCACGACGTGCGGCTTGGTGTAGTCGATCACCACGTCGGAGGGGACGGCGAGCGCCTCGTCGAGCGTGGCGGCGAGGGTGATGCCGAGGGGCGCCAGCCCGATGGCGAGGCCGGTGTCCTCGCCGGCACGCGAGCGGGCGACGGCGGCGGCGAGTTCGAGATCGGCGGCGGCGGCGATGGCCGGCACCAGGGCGCGACCGACCCAACCGGTGGCACCGGCGACGACGAGGCGAAGGGGCATGGATCACTCCTGGAGGATGGAAGGGGCGATCTTGGCGCGCGCCGCGCCGGGAGACCATCCAATTCGGTTGAGGGGTTCGTCCGTGGGGGCGTCGGTCGCCGGACGAGGGCCCCGGAACGTGAACGGCGGAGGACGTCGCCGTCCTCCGCCGCGCGGAACTCGGGTCCGACGTGCCGGTTCACACCGTCTCGTTGGCCATGGCGAGGCGCATGTCGACGTAGGATTCGCAGTGGCCCATCAATTCTTCGACCTTGTTCTCGAAGAAGTGGTTGGCACCCTCGATGATCCGTTGCTCGATGACGATGCCCTTCTGGGTCTTGAGCTTGTCGACCAGGGTCTGGACGTCCTTCAGCGGCACCACCTTGTCGACGTCGCCGTGAACGATCAGGCCGGACGATGGGCAGGGGGCGAGGAAGGAGAAGTCGTGCAGGTTGGCCGGCGGCGCGATCGAGATGAAGCCCTCGATCTCCGGGCGGCGCATCAGGAGCTGCATCCCGATCCAGGCGCCGAAGGAGAAGCCGGCGATCCAGCAGGAACGGGCGTCCGGGTGGATGGTCTGGGCCCAGTCGAGGGCGGCGGCGGCATCCGACAGTTCGCCGGCGCCGTGGTCGAAGGAGCCCTGCGAGCGGCCGACGCCACGGAAGTTGAAGCGCAGCACGGCGAAACCGCGCTTGGCGAACATGTAGAACAGTTGGTAGGCGATCTGATTGTTCATCGTGCCGCCGAACTGCGGATGCGGATGAAGAATCAGCGCGATCGGCGCGTTGCGCACCTTGGCGGGCTGGAAACGCCCCTCGATGCGACCGGCCGGTCCGTTGAAGATCACCTCGGGCATGGGTAGGATCGTCCTGAAGGTCGGGGCGAGCGGCGCGTTCGGTGCTCCGGCGATCGGCCGAAGGGAGCCGAGAGGCGCCCGTCCCCTGGGAAGGAGTGGTGGCGCGACGGATGGCATCCGTCGAGGGTCGCCACTGTTACCACGACCGGGGGGGCGAATTTCAAGCAAATCCGACAAGGTTCGGCGGCGACCATACCCTCTCGTAATCCGGGAAGCCGGTTCGCGCGACTACCGGATGGTGCTATGAATGCGAAGAGGCGCTCTTTCGAGCGCCTCTCTTTGGGGTGGTCGGGTGTCCGTCACGGTTTCCCGCGCTGCCGACAGTATTCCCGACCTTTCGACTACAAATTTAGTTGGCTCGGACCATCATATCAATAGGCGCACCGATCGATTTCGAACCAGACGAGTTGATCGAGGCGGAGATTTGCCTCTCTCCAGATAGACTTGCGTCTCTTTTGGATGAAACGGGGTCTGCCTATGCCGCGGTCGTTCGTCAAGGGGAAATCATGCAAATTGGGGCAGCCTTGGCGGCGGTGACTGGCATCATCGAAATATCACTGAGAAATACGATAGCGTGCATTCTCGACGAGGCCTTCAGAATCCCAGAGTGGTTGCTTTCGCCGCCGGCGCCATTCCACTGGCACGAACTCGAAATGAGGGCCATACAGCGAGCTATTCGCAGTGCCAAGAAGGCGCATTATGCGAAATTGAACCATATCGAAAGACGCGCACTCGATACTCTCGCATTTCCCAGCGGGGTGCCCGCCGGCATCCGACACGAAACGCGGGTGCGGCAACGCCAGGACACCATCGAGGTGACGCGCGGTCGGATCATCGCCGAATTGAGTCTGAATTTCTGGAAGCGCCTTTTCGCTTCCGAATATGAGGATCTGCTCTGGAAGCGGGCACTCAGAAAGGCTTTTCCCGACAAGTCGATAGCACGGGCGCAAGTGGCCGCGAACCTCGAGGTGATCTATCAGACCCGCAACAGAGTTGCACACCACGAATTCGTTCGCGGCGAGCGCCTCTATGAGACTCTCCGGGCCATGGATTTCGTGGCGGCGGCCTTCCGGGCTCGACGGACCTCGAACCGGATGATACTCGCGAAGCTCTTGATGCAGCATCGAACCAACCTCGACCAAGTGATCGAGCGGTTCGGTTCGGCTGCTGCGTTGCCGTCGACTGCGCTCGGCCCCAACGTTCGGACTTCGTTCGTCAGGGACGATGAGGTCAATTCGGAACAGTTGCAATTCGAATGACCGCGCCGCGCCTCCACTTCGATCACAACGCCGGCGCGCCGGTTCTTTCCGACGCACTCGAGGCGGCGGTCGCGGCGGCACGGGCGGGGGGCAATCCGTCCTCCGTCCACGCCGAAGGCCGTGCGGCGCGGCGGCGGATCGAGACGGCGCGCGAGGAGGTGGCTCTGCTCGCCGGGGTCGCGCCGAACCGCGTCGTCTTCGGCTCGGGGGCGAGCGAGGCGAACGTCACGGCGCTGACGCCGAAACTCAGCCTCGGGCGCGATGAGATCTCCCTCGATCGGCTGCTGGTCGGGGCGACGGAACATCCCTCGGTGCTGTCGGGCGGACGATTTCCGGCCGATCGGGTCGAGCGATTGCCGGTCGACGGCGAAGGTGTGCTCCGGCTCGACGTCCTCGCCGAGCGCCTCGACCGAGCGCGGCGTGCCGGTGAGCGGGTGATGGTCGCGGTCCAACTCGCCAATTCCGAGACCGGGGTGGTCCAGCCGATCGCCGAGATCGCCGCGATGGTCCGTGCCGCGGGCGGGATCACACATTGCGATGCGGTGCAGGGGGCGGGACGGCTCCGCCTCGACGATTCCCGGTTCGATGTCGACACGATGGCGCTCTCCGCCCACAAGATCGGCGGCCTGCCGGGGACCGGGGCGCTGATCCTGCGCCATCCGGACGTCCTGCCGGCGCCGCTCCTGGCGGGAAGTCAGGAGTCCAATCGGCGTGCCGGTACCCAGGCGACGCCCGGCATCGCCGCCTTCGGGGTGGCAGCGGCCGAGGCACGGCGGAACTTACGCGATATCGCGTATGTTTCCGATCTCAGGGACTGGTTGGAGGCGCAGCTGCGCTCTATATCACCGAGCGTGAATGTCTTCGGCGCCGGCGCGCCGCGCATCGCCAACACGATCATGGTCGCGGTGCCGAGGGTGATGGCGGAGACGGCGGTCATCGCCTTCGATCTCGAGGGCGTGGCGATCTCGGCCGGGTCGGCCTGTTCGTCGGGCAAGGTCGGGGCGAGCCACGTCGCCGAAGCGATGGGGCTTCCGGCCGATCTGGTACGATCGGGGCTCCGGATCTCGATCGGGCCGCGGACGACGCGAGCGGAGGCCGAGCGTTTCGTCGCGGTGTGGGCGCGGGTGATCGGCCGGCTCGCGCGAAAGTGAGGCGGGGAGGAGAAAATCCTTCGACCCGCCGCGGAATACCGTCTAGGTTGGAATCCTTCTCGAACCCGCGGACCTTGACCCCGCGCTGCGAAGAGAGAACGACATGGCTGCAGTGAAGGAAACGGTCGACCAGGTCCGTGCGATCGACGTCGACCAGTACAAATACGGCTTCGAGACCGACATCGAGTCGGAGCGCGCCCGCAAAGGGCTCGGCGAAGACGTCGTCCGCTTCATCTCCGCGAAGAAGAACGAGCCCGAGTGGATGCTCGAGTGGCGGCTCGACGCCTATCAGCGTTGGCTGACCATGGAGGAGCCGACCTGGGCGCGGGTGAACTACCCGAAAATCGACTTTCAGGACATCTACTACTACGCCGCGCCGAAGGGCACGGCGGGGCCGAAGAGCCTCGACGAGGTCGACCCGGAACTGCTCAAGACCTACGAGAAGCTGGGAATTCCCTTGCGCGAGCAGGCGGTGTTGGCCGGCGTCGAGGGCGCCAAGGTGGCGGTCGACGCGGTGTTCGACTCGGTCTCGGTGGTCACCACCTTCCGCGAGGAATTGTCGAAGCACGGCATCATCTTCTGCTCGATCTCGGAAGCGATGCGTGAGCATCCGGAGCTGGTGAAGAAGTACCTCGGCTCGGTGGTGCCGGTCACCGACAACTATTATGCCACCCTCAATTCGGCGGTGTTCTCGGACGGTTCCTTCGTCTGGATCCCGGAAGGGGTGCGTTGCCCGATGGAGTTGTCGACCTACTTCCGTATCAACGAGAAGAAGACCGGCCAGTTCGAGCGGACCCTGATCATCGCCGAGAAGGGCTCCTACGTGAGCTATCTCGAGGGCTGCACGGCGCCGCAGCGCGACGAGAACCAACTGCATGCGGCGGTGGTCGAACTGGTCGCCATGGAGGACGCCGAGATCAAATACTCGACCGTCCAGAACTGGTATCCCGGCGACAAGGACGGCAAGGGCGGCATCTACAACTTCGTCACCAAGCGCGGCGACTGCCGCGGCGACCGCTCGAAGATCTCGTGGACGCAGGTGGAGACCGGATCGGCGATCACCTGGAAATATCCGAGCTGCATCCTGCGCGGCGACGACACCAAGGGCGAGTTCTACTCGATCGCGGTGTCGAACGGGCGTCAGCAGGTCGACAGCGGCACCAAGATGATCCACCTCGGCAAGCGCACGTCGAGCCGCATCATCTCCAAGGGCATCTCGGCCGGACACTCGCAGAACACCTATCGCGGCCAGGTGAAGGTCAATCGCAAGGCGGAAGGGGCGCGCTCCTTCACCAACTGCGACAGCCTGTTGATCGGCCACGACTGCGGCGCCCACACCGTGCCCTACCTGGAGAGCGCCAACCCGCGCGCCAAGGTCGAGCACGAGGCGACCACCTCGAAGATCTCCGACGACCAGCTGTTCTACTGCATCTCGCGCGGCCTCGGCCCGGAGGAGGCGGTGGCGCTGATCGTCAACGGCTTCGTCCGTGACGTGCTGCAGCAGCTGCCGATGGAATTCGCGGTGGAGGCGCAGAAACTGATCGGCGTGAGCCTCGAGGGGAGCGTCGGGTAGGCGACCAGGGGAGGGATGCCTCTCCACGCGATCGGCGCCTTGCCTTCTCCCCTCGCGGGAGAAGGTGCCCCGAAGGGGCGGATGAGGGGGCGCCGCGAAGCGGCAAGGGGCACATCCGATCGCCGAGGTCGTCGAGAGGTCCAGACCCCTCATCCGGCCTTCGGCCACCTTCTCCCGCAAGGGGAGAAGGGGAAGATCGTGGCTCGTTCGATCCGCCCGACGGGCGTGAACGCGAGCCGAAGGGAATGATCGAAGGCCGGATGGCCGCACGAGACGGAAGATGACGATGCTCGAGATCAAGAATCTGCATGCCGAGATCGAAAACGAGGGGCGCGAGATTCTGCGCGGACTCGATCTCACCGTGAAGCCCGGCGAGGTCCACGCCATCATGGGGCCGAACGGCGCCGGCAAGTCGACGCTCTCCCATGTGCTCGCCGGCAAGCCCGGCTACCGGGTGACCGACGGTTCGGCGACGCTCGACGGCGTCGACATCCTCGACATGGATCCGGCGCTGCGCGCCGCCAACGGCGTCTTCCTCGCCTTCCAGTATCCGGTGGAGATCCCCGGCGTCGCCAACATGACCTTCCTCAAGGCGGCACTCAACGCCCAGCGGAAGGCACGCGGCGAGGGCGAGATCTCGACGCCCGACTTCATGCGGCTCGTGCGCGCCGAGGCCGGCAAGCTCAAGATCTCCCAGGACATGCTCAAGCGTCCGGTCAACGTCGGCTTCTCCGGCGGCGAGAAGAAGCGCAACGAGATCCTGCAGATGGCGATCCTACAGCCGAAGCTCGCCATCCTCGACGAGACCGACTCGGGCCTCGACATCGATGCGCTCAAGGTGGTCTCCGAGGGCGTCAATGCACTGCGGGCGCCCGACCGCGCCTTCATCGTCATCACCCACTACCAGCGGCTGCTCGACCACATCCGCCCGGACGTCGTCCACGTCCTCTCCAAGGGGCGGATCGTCAAGACCGGCGGGCCGGAGCTGGCGCTGGAACTCGAGGCGAAGGGCTATGCCGACTTCGTCGACGCGGCCTGAGGGGGTGGGCATGAACCTCGTGGTCACACCCGATCGGCGGCGGACCAAGGCGGAAGAGGCGTTGGAGAGCGCCTTCCGCCGGATCGACGCGGAATTGCCCGATCTCGAGCGCGAGGCGGCCTTCGCCCGCTTCGCTGCCCAGGGCCTGCCGCATCGCCGCGTCGAGGCCTATCACTTCACCGACCTGCGTTCGATGCTGGCGAGCGCGCCGGAGCCGGTCGGTCGCCCGTCGCCGGAGGCGGCCCGTGACGCACTCGGCGCCGATGTCTTCGCTGCGGTGAACCCGGCGCGTGCCGTGTTCGTCGACGGTTGGTTCGTCGCGGCGCTCTCCGATCTGACTGGGCTCGGCGACGGCGTGAGCGTCTCGACGCTCGCCGCGGCGCTCACGGCGGGTGAGACGATCGACGGTCTCGGGGCGCGGGTCGCGCCGGGGACGGCCGCCGAGACCGATCCGTTGGTCAGCCTCGTCTGCGCCTTCTTCTCCGATGGTCTGGTGGTCAGGATCGCCGACGGGGCCGCGCTCGCCCGGCCGCTGGAGATCCGCCACGTCGCGACCGGAACCGCGGCTTCGGTTTTCGTCCGCCATTTCGTCGAGGTCGGCGCCGGGGCGTCGGCGACGATCCTCGAGAGCCACGAGAGCCCGGAAGGTTCGGTCGTCCATGCCCACACGCTGGTCGAGGCGAGCATCGGAGTGAAGGCGGCCGTCACCTGGGTCGACCGGCAGCGCGAGAGCCACGACGGCGCGCGCTTCTCGACGCTGGCGGTGGCGATCGGTGACCATGCGAAGCTCGACCACACGGTGGCGACGCTGGGGGCGAAGATCGCCCGCACCCAGATCTTCGCCACGCTCGGGGCACATGCCGACCTCGCGACCCGCGGCGCGACGCTCGCCAAGGGGCGGACCCACGCCGACGCGACCCTGGTGGTGGAGCACACCGGCCCGGGCGCGACCAGCCGTGAGCTCTACAAGTCGGCGGTCGACGACGAGGCGACCTCGGTGTTCCAGGGTCGCATCACCGTCCACAAGGCGGCGCAGCAGACCGACGGCCGGATGGGGGCGCACGCCGTGCTGCTCTCGGACCGGGCCGAGGCCAAGGCCAAGCCGGAACTCGAGATCTTCGCCGACGACGTCGCCTGTGCCCACGGTGCGACGGTGGCCGAGATCGACGAGACGCTGAAGTTCTATCTGATGAGCCGCGGCATCCCGGCCGACGAGACCGAGCGACTGCTGATCCACGCCTTCCTCGGCGAGGTGACCGACGCGATCGGCGACGAGGCCATCCGCACCGCGATCGAGGGGGAGATCGACGGCTGGATCGACGCGCGAGGGAAGACGGCATGAACGCACCGACCACCGATCTCGGCGGCTACGACGTCGAGGCGATCCGCGCCGACTTCCCGATCCTGACGACGACCGTCCACGGCAAGCCGCTCGTCTATCTCGACAACGGCGCCTCGGCCCAGAAGCCGCGCGCCGTGATCGACGAGATGGTCGACGTGATGGAACATCGCTACGCCAACGTCCATCGTGGCCTGCATCATCTCGCCAATGCGGCGACCGAGGCCTACGAGGGGGCGCGCGAGATCGTCCGCCGCTTCTTGCATGCCGGGTCGACCGACGAGATCATCTTCACCAAGTCGACCACCGAGGGCATCAACCTCGTCGCCAACTCGCTCGGTCAGTCGATCCGGCCGGGCGACGAGATCGTGCTGTCGATCCTCGAGCACCACTCCAACATCGTGCCCTGGCACTTCCTGCGCGAACGCCGCGGCGCGGTGATCAAGTGGGCGCCGGTGGCCGAGGACGGCTCGTTCCTGATGGAGGAGTTCGAGAAGCTCCTCACGCATCGGACCAGGATCGTGGCGATGACGCAGATGTCGAACGTCACCGGCACGGTGGTGCCGGTGAAGCAGGTCTGCGAGAAGGCCCATGCGGTCGGCGCCAAGGTGCTGATCGACGGCTCTCAGGCCGCGGTGCATCTGCCGGTCGACGTCCGCGACATCGGCTGCGACTTCTACGTCAT
Source organism: uncultured Alphaproteobacteria bacterium (assembly GCA_937864925.1). Taxonomy (GTDB): domain Bacteria; phylum Pseudomonadota; class Alphaproteobacteria; order Rhizobiales; family Ancalomicrobiaceae; genus CALBKH01. The sequence continues at coordinate 12,968 of CALMFH010000146.1, forward strand.
CACCGGTCACAAGCTCTATGGGCCGACCGGTATCGGTGCGCTCTATGGCCGCTACGATCTCCTGGCCGCGATGCCGCCGTTCCTCGGCGGTGGCGAGATGATCAAGGACGTCTCCGAGGAGATGGTCACCTACGGCGAGCCGCCGCATCGCTTCGAGGCCGGCACGCCGCCGATCGTCGAGGCCGCCGGGCTCGGTGCGGCGCTGGCCTACATGGAAAAGGTCGGGCGCGAGCGCATCGCGGCGCACGAGGCGAAGCTCGCGGCCTATGCGCACGAGCGACTCGGGTCGCTCAACTCGATCCGCATCTTCGGCACGGCGCCGGGCAAGGGGGCGATCGTCGCCTTCGAGATGGCCGGGGCGCACGCCCACGACGTGGCGACGATCCTCGATCGCTACGGCATCGCGGTCAGGGCCGGCACGCACTGCGCCCAGCCGCTCCTGAAGCGCTACGGGGTGACCTCCACCTGCCGGGCGTCCTTCGCCATGTACAATCGTCTCGACGAGGTCGACCGTCTGGTCGAAGGCCTCGCCAAGGCCCAGAACTTCTTCGCCTGATCCGCGCGCGAGGACCGACACCGATGGAAGCCTACGACACGCATTTCACCGAGGGCCCGGCGCAGGTGGCGACGTCCGGCGGCGCGGCGATCCCGGCCGAGGAGCTCGAGCGCCTGACCCGCGACATCATCGGGGCGCTCAAGACGGTCTACGACCCGGAGATCCCGGCCGACATCTACGAGCTCGGACTGATCTACAAGGTCGACATCGACGACGACCGCAACGTCGCCGTCGAGATGACGCTGACGGCGCCCGGTTGTCCGGTCGCCGGTGAGATGCCCGACTGGGTGCAGAACGCCATCCGCGCGGTCGCCGGCATCAACGAGGTGACGGTGAACCTGGTCTTCGATCCGCCGTGGACGCAGGATCGGATGTCCGACGAAGCGCGTATCGCGCTCGACATGTACTGAGGGGGAACGCCATGGGTCTCTTCGGTGGAATGCCCGTCGTCAAGCTCACCGATGCGGCGGTGGCGCGGCTGAGGGCGATCGTCGCCGGTTCGTCGACGCCGATCGCCGGGTTGCGCCTCGGCCTCGACAAGGGCGGCTGTGCCGGCATGACCTACAAGATCGAGATGGTGAGCGAGCCCGACGGACGCGACGACGTGGTCGAGCAGGACGGGGTGAAGATCTTCATCGCGCCCGAGGCGACGCTCTATCTCCTCGGCACCACGGTCGACTTCAAGACGGACAAGATGCAGTCCGCCTTCACCTTCGAGAACCCCAACCAGATCTCCGCCTGCGGCTGCGGCGAATCGGTGTCGCTGGAGCCGGCGAAGGGGTGAGGGGGCGCCACCGTGGCCGGTGTCCGGACGATCAGCCGAGATCGGGGATCTGCGGGATCAGCCGCGTGACCTCCTGAATGCGATCGATCCAGTCGGCCGCGACGCGGCTACGCCAACCGATCATCGCGACGATGCGGCGATAGTCGGTGACGAGGGCTCGGGTGAAGATCGGCTCGTGGTGCGCAATGCGATTGCGCAGCTTTCGGATGGCCTGGATCTCGCGAAAGGCGAGCGCCCGCGCCTCGGCGGCCGCCATGGCTGCGGGAGCCCCGGGAAACACGTCCTGGAAGTGCGGGAGCCACAGCGGTGGTCCTGGCCGACGGTGAACAGCTTTTCCCAGAAGGCGAATCGCAGTTCCGCAACGACCTTGCCGCTCGTCGGTTGGTTGGCGGCGACGTGGGCGAGGTCGGTCTCCGGATTGTAGTCACGTCCGCGGCGGGGCTTGGGGAGGCTCCGTCGGAAGCCGTTCGACCACGGCCAGTTTTCGCCATGAACGCGGCCGATGGCTTCGGCGACGCCGTTGCGGGTGGCCACCTCGCAGACCTGCAGGGGAACGACGAAGGCAGCCGAGATGCGCAGGTTCCATTCGTAGAGGTCCAACGCCCGCTCGCGATCGTTCGCGGTCGCCTTGAGATAGGTGGCGAAGCGGGGCTCGGAGAGAATGCGGGGCAGGTCGTCGAGTTCGCGGCGGTCGAAGGGCACGTCTGAGGTCTCACGCGATGGTGATGCAACCATATGGATACATCTGCGTACGATCAACCACGTGTTGACAATTCTGGGGTAAGTTCCATATCTGAACCGCTGGCTTCGAGACTTGCGGGCGAAAGCCCCCCCTCGTCGTCCCATGCACGGCAACAGGCTCGTCGGCAACGACGGGCCTGTTCGTTTTCATGGGGGCGGCCGGAAGACCGGCGAGGCGACCTGCCGTCGGACCTCCGCGGCGTTCGGCCGACGCACTTCACCCCCGCCCGAGGAGGCGGTAGACGCGGGTGCGCAGGTCGGGGTGTCGGCGCAGGCAGGCGCGGGTGGCGCGGCGCAGGGCGCGGTCGGCGACGGCGGCGTATCCGAGCGGGGTGTGGGCGCGGACGTATTCGACCAGGGCGAAGGACGTGCCGCCGAAGCGCAGCTTGTAGGGGTGCTCACCTGGGCCGAGGTCGAAGCGACCGCCGCCGGCGGCAACGTGATCCTCGAGTACGGTGGCGACCGTGATCATGCCGGGTGAATAGGGGGCGACACTCTCGTCGTCGTCGGTCGCCATCACCGTACCGAAGAAGCGGCCGCGGTGGGAAAGCCCGTGGACCATGGCGATCGTCCGTTCACCGAGCGTCACCTCCCAGACCACCGCCGATCCGTCGGCGAGGCCGCCGGCGACGATCGCTCGGTAGAAGTCGCGCACCGCGGGTTGTTCGAACGCTTCGTGCCGTCCCTCGCGTCGGGCCTTGGCGGTGCGCAGATCGAAGGCGAAATCGAGCAGGTCGAGAGCGTGGGGAACGTCGGTGACGCGGTGAACGGCGCCGCCGGCACGGACGAGTTTGCGGTGCTTGCGGCGGCTCTCCCTGACGGCCGGGAGATCGGCCGGCGGGCATGACGCCGGATCGTAGACCATGGTGACGACGTGCATCGGCGCCGCTCCCGGCCAGAGGGCGAGGGGATTGGGCCGCCCCTCGACCTCGGGGGGTTGTTTGGCGAGAAGCAGGGCATCGTGGGCGGGAAGTACGGCGAGGATCACTCGGCGCAACGCCTCCGCCCGCTCGCCGGCGAGATCGAGATCGGCCGACCAGACCGGCGCGGCGTGATCGATCAGGCCGAAATCGGCATGCTCGATGCGGCGGACCGATGCGGTTCGGCCGAGAACCAGGCCGAGCGACAGGACATGCCGTCCGTCGCTCTCGTACACCTCGACGACGAAGGGGCGGGTGCCGAGGGCGGGTGCGAGCTCGGCGAGGAGCGGGCGGGCGACGCCGACGGTCTGGAATGCGGTGGCGATGCCGTCGCGCGTCAGCGCCTCCCAACGCCGCCACAGGGCGCCGTCGTTCATGTCGAAGGTGACGGCGGCACGAAAGCCGCCGGTTCCGACCGGCGAATGTGAACCCGAGGTGGATGGGTCGGTCACCGAGGGCATGATCCGCCGAACGTCGTCGATGATTCTCCTGGTTGCAGTTTCTCCTCTCCGGGGGCGCGAGACAAATCGTGTCGGGCGGGTCATCGCGATGTCGCCCTCGGCCCGACACGCGGCCGAGCTCGGGAGGGTCGCGGTGGGGGCGGGTGGTTCGATCGCGGCAGATGGCTCCCGGTCGTTTCGCGGCTCGGAACCACCGAGTCGTTGACCGCGCGGGCGAAACCATTCGACACTCACGGGACAAGAGTGTCGGAGTTCGACCACCGGAGAGGCCATGGCCGACATCGAATTCCTGAAGGAACTCTGCGAGCCGCTCGGCCACGTCGTCTTCAAGAAGATGTTCGGCGGCTGGGGGATCATGATCGGCGAGCGGATGTTCGGCCTCGTCGCCCACGACACGCTCCATTTCAAGGTCGACGGACAGACCGCGGCGCGCTTCGAGGCGCGCGGGCTCGAGCGGTTCACCTACGTCACCAAGGACGGGCGGCGCACCGTGATGAGCTATGCGCGGGCGCCGGAGGAGGTGTTCGACGATCCCGAGGCCTTCGTCGTCTGGGCTCGCGAGGCGATCGAGGCGGCGATGCGCTCGGCCGCGACGGCGAAGAAGCCGGCGCACACGCCGACGAAACGACGGGCGGCGGCGACGGGCGAGAGATGATCGGCGGTTGCCCTCGCCGGCGTTTCGGTCGATAAGGGGCGACTTTCGGGGCGGCCGGCCGCCCCGTGCCGACCAACGCTCATTTCACCAGGACCTCGACCGATGGCCGATCTCGATCCCGAAAACACCCTCGTCATCGAAACCACCCAGGGCCGCGTGGTCATCGCCATGCGCCCGGATCTGGCGCCGGGCCATGTCGCCCACATCAAGAAGCTGGCGCGCGAGGGTTTCTACGACGGGATCGTCTTCCATCGCGTCATCGAGGGCTTCATGGCGCAGACCGGTTGCCCGCTCGGTCGTGGCACGGGCGGCTCGAAATATCCGGATCTCAAGGCGGAATTCAACGCCGAGCCGCACGTGCGTGGCACCGCCTCGATGGCCCGCGCTCAGAACCCGCATTCGGCCAATTCGCAGTTCTTCATCTGCTTCGACGACGCTCGTTTCCTCGACCGCCAGTACACGGTGTGGGGCAAGGTCGTCGAAGGCATGGAGAACGTCGACAAGATCAAGCGCGGCGAGCCGGTGGTGAACCCGGACAAGATGATCTCGGTCAAGGTCATGGCCGACATCGCGGCCTGATCGTCGGCGGCACGACGGCAGAATCGACGGCGGCCGGGCTTCGAGCCCGGCCGTTTTCTTTTCGCCGAGACCCGAGCGATCGCGGCGGCGGCTCGGATCGGTTGTTGCTACCCGGAAACTCAAAAATAGTGGTGGTTGCATTCTGCAATCTGGTCGAGAATTCTTCCCGGGGACGTGGCGACGGACGATGCGCGGCGCATGATGACGGGGGGTTCGAAGGCGGCGGCGGATGCGGATCGAGTGGGACGAAGCCGAACGAAATCGGGTGTTGGCCGAGCGAGGGCTGGATCTCGCCGACGCCGGTCAGGTGTTCGACGGCCTCCATTTCGATCTCGTCGACGACGACACGGCGGTCGGGCGGGTGACGACCTTCGGCTTCCTCGGCGAACGTCTCGTGAGCATCATCTGGGCTCGACGCCCGGACGCCCGCCGGATCCATTCGATGAGATATGCCCATGAGCGGGAACCGCGACGCTTCGAAGACGCCTTCCGGCGGATGGATCGACCCCGTTGATCCACCCGAGTGGACGGACGAGATGTTCGACCGGGCCGATCTCTATGTCGGAGAGACGCTGATCCGGCAGGGCCGGCGATCGGAGGACACGACGCGGGTGACCGTGGCGCTGCGGTTGTCCGCCGACGTGGTGGCGCGATTCCGGGCGACCGGACGGGGTTGGCACGCCCGTGTCGACCGCGTGCTGCGCGAGTGGCTGGCCGACCATCCCGACGCGGTCTGACCGCGGAGCGTCGCGAGCGGCGGCGGTCACGCTCCGGGTCCCACTTCGCGACGAAATGCTCTATGAGACGCGGATGCGCGTCGACCTCTTCGATTTCGATCTTCCGCCCGAGCGGATCGCCCTGCGCCCCGCCATGCCGCGGGAGAGTGCACGGCTGCTCGTGGTGCGGCCGGGCGGCGAACCCGAGTTCATCGACGCCACCGTCGGCGACCTGCCCACGTATCTCCGCGCCGCCGATGCGCTGGTGTTCAACGACACCCGGGTCATTCCCGCCGAACTGCACGGTGTCCGTATCCGCGGCGAGAATCGCGTCACCGTCGCCTTCAATCTGATCGAGCGGGTAGGGGCGAACCGCTGGCGGGCCTTCGCCCGGCCGGGCAAACGACTGAAGGCGGGCGATCGGGTGCTGTTCGGCGAGGAGGGACGGGTCTGTCTCCTCGGCGAGGTGTGGGCGAGCGTCATGGCGAAGGCGGAGGACGGCGTCGTCGATCTCGCCTTCGACTTCTCCGGTCCCGATCTCGACCAGGCGATCCACTCCGTCGGCCACATGCCGCTGCCGCCCTACATCTCGGCCAAGCGGGCCGCCGACGTGCGCGACGAGGCGGACTACCAGACGATCTTCGCCCGCGAGGAGGGTGCGGTGGCGGCCCCGACCGCCGGTCTCCACTTCACGCCGGAGATGGTGGCGCGGCTGGAAACGGCCGGTATCGAGCGGCATTTCGTGACGCTGCACGTCGGGGCCGGGACGTTTCTCCCCGTGAAGGTCGACGACACCGGCGATCACGTGATGCATTTCGAGAGCGGCCATCTCGCGGCCGAGACGGCGGAAATGCTCAACGCGGTGCGCGCCCGCGGCGGGCGGATCGTGGCGGTGGGGACGACGTCGCTCCGGATCCTGGAAAGTGCCTGCGACGAGACCGGGCGGCTCTCGGCCTTCGACGGGGCGACGAACATCTTCATCACGCCGGGGCGGCGGGTCCGCTCGATCGACGCGCTGATGACCAACTTCCACCTGCCGCGCTCGACGCTGTTCATGCTGGTCGCCGCCTTCTCGGGCCTCGATCGGATGAAACGGGCCTATGCCCACGCCATCGACCGTGGCTATCGCTTCTATTCCTACGGCGACGCGTCGCTCATCTTCCCCGAGGCGCCATGAGCGAGACCGCTTCCGAGACCACGACCGAGTTCGGCTTCACTCTGCACGCGACCGACGGCATGGCCCGCCGCGGCACGGTGACGACGGCGCACGGTGAGATCCGCACCCCCGCCTTCATGCCGGTCGGCACCCAGGCGACGGTCAAGTGCATGTATCCCACCCAGGTGCACGAACTCGGGGCGGACATCCTGCTCGGCAACACCTATCACCTGATGCTGCGACCCGGCGCCGAGCGGGTGGCGAAGCTCGGCGGACTGCATCACTTCATGAACTGGCCGCACCCGATCCTGACGGATTCCGGTGGCTTCCAGGTCATGTCGCTCGCCCAGTTGCGCAAGATCTCCGAGAAGGGCGTGACCTTCCGCTCCCACATCGACGGGTCGCGCCACGAACTGACGCCGGAGCGCTCGATCGAGATCCAGGGGCTGCTCGGCTCCAACATCCAGATGCAGCTCGACGAGTGCGTGGCGCTGCCCGCCGAACGCAAGGAGATGGAGCGAGCGATGGAGCTCAGCCTGCGCTGGGCGGAGCGCTCCAAGGCGGCGTTCTTCGGTAAGCGTGGCCACGGTATCTTCGGCATCGTCCAGGGCGGCGACGACGAGGAGTTGAGGCTGCGCTCGGCGAAGGGGCTCGTCGACATCGGCTTCCACGGTTATGCGCTCGGCGGCCTCGCGGTCGGCGAGCCGCAGGAGGTCATGTTGCGGGTGATCCAGGCGACCACGCCGGCGCTCCCCGTCGACAAGCCGCGCTATCTGATGGGGGTCGGCACGCCGCACGACATCCTGGAGGCGGTGGCGCGCGGTATCGACATGTTCGACTGCGTCATGCCGACCCGCGCCGGCCGCCACGGCCAGGTCTTCACCCGCCGCGGCCGGGTCAACCTCAAGAACGCCCGCCACGCCGACGA
>CALMFH010000147.1 GCA_937864925.1 uncultured Alphaproteobacteria bacterium
TGCGCAAGAAGTTCAAGGCGGTCGACGACGACTTCGAGATGATCGAGACGCTCTATGGCGTCGGCTACCGCTTCAAGGAGATCTGACCCGCCCGTGCCTGTGAAGTCCGACGAGACGCCGACGATCGCCGGCCGTCGCGGCCCGATCCGGTGGCTGCGCGGTCTGCGGCTCGTGGCGCTGCGCAGCTTGCGTGGCCTGCGGGCCGTCGCCTTCTCCTCGCTGACGCGCCGCATCGTGCTGCTCAATCTCGCCGGCCTCGTCGCGCTCCTGGCGGCGATTCTCTTCCTCGACCGCTTCCGTGCCGGCCTGATCGATGCCCGGGTCGAGAGCCTCGAGACCCAGGGCGAGATCATCGCCGCCGCCATCGCCGCCTCCACCCAGTCCGACGCCGGCGGAGCCTCGATCGACCTCGAGACCCTGCTCAAGCAGGAGATCGGCGAGGAACGCCCGCGGACCGACGAGAAGAACGAGGCGACCGACGAGTTCTCGCTCGAGTTCCCGATCGACCCCATGCGGGTCACGCCGATCCTGCGCCGCCTCGTCTCGCCGACCAGGACCCCGGCCCGGGTGTGGGACCGCGACGGCTTCCTGGTCGTCGACAGCCGCACCCTCTATCGCCGCGGCGACTTCGGCCCGGATGCGGCGCTCCCGACGCCACCGACCGCCGACCCCGGCGTCTTCCACCGCTCGATCGACACCCTGTCGCGCTGGCTGCGCGGCGGCAGCAACCTGCCGGTCTACCGCGAACTCGGCATCGCCGACGGCAAGGGCTACCCGGAGGTGGCTGCGGCGCTCGACGGCGACACCATGCCGATCGTCCGCGTCACCAGAGCCGGCGCGATGATCGTCACCGTGGCGGTGCCGATCCATCGCGGCCGCACCGTCCTCGGTGCCCTGCAGCTCTCCACCCGGGCCGGCGACATCGACGCCATCATCCGCGACGAGCGCATGGCGATCATCCGCGTCTTCCTTGTCGCCTCCGGCGTCATCGTCGCCCTGTCGATGCTGCTCGCCGGCACCATCGCCGCGCCGCTGCGCCGGCTCGCCGCCGCCGCCGACCGGGTGCGCCGCTCGGTCAAGGCGCGTGAGGAGATCCCCGACTTCCCCGACCGCACCGACGAGATCGGCCATCTGTCGCGAGCGCTGCGCGACATGACCAATGCCCTCTACAGCCGGCTCGAGGCGATCGAGAGTTTCGCCGCCGACGTGGCGCACGAATTGAAGAACCCGCTGACCTCGCTGCGCAGCGCGGTCGAGACGCTGCCGCTCGCCAGGTCGGATGCGTCGCGGGGCCGGTTGATGGAGGTCATCCAGCACGACGTCAAACGGCTCGACCGCCTCATCACCGACATCTCGGATGCCTCCCGCCTCGATGCCGAACTCGCGCGCCAGGATGCCGAGCCGGTCGACGTCCGGGCGCTGCTCGGCGCCGTCGTGTCGCTGCAGAGCGATCTCGCCTCCGACCGCGACCAGCGCGTCGTCCTGACGGTGACCCCGCCGGGGGCGCCGAGCCTCGCCTTCGTCGTCATCGGCCACGACAGCCGCCTCGGTCAGGTCTTCACCAATCTCGTCGACAACGCCCGCTCGTTCTCCGCCGACGGCGGCGAGGTCAGGGTGACGCTCACCGCCGCCACCGGCCGCGTCGACGTGGTGGTCGAGGACGACGGCCCGGGCATCCGCGCCGAGAAGATCGAGCGTATCTTCGAGCGCTTCTACACCGACCGGCCGGAGGGCGAGAGCTTCGGCAACAACTCCGGCCTCGGCCTCGCCATCTCCCGCCAGATCGTCGAAGCTCATCGCGGCACGATCGTCGCCGAGAACCGACTGCGCACCGACGGCTCGATCGCCGGAGCCCGCTTCGTCGTGTCGCTACCGGGAGGGGAAGTTGGCTGAGGGCTTCGCCACCCACCATGCCACCGCGGTCCTGTGGGGCGCGCGTGCCATTATGTTGCGCGGTGCCTCGGGCTCCGGCAAATCGCGGCTGGCACTCGAACTTCTCGCCGAGGCCCGCCGGATCGGCACCCACGCCGCCCTGATCGGCGACGACCGCCTGGTGCTCGAGGCGGCATCCGGCCGGCTCGTCGCCCGCGCCGTCGCTCCGCTCGCCGGTCGCATCGAGGCGCGTGGCCTCGGCATCCTCGCCATCGCCCACGAACCGGCCGGGGTCGTCGGTCTGGTCGTCGATCTGGTGCGCGACTGTCCGGAGCGCCTGCCCGACCGGGAGAAAGGCGATCTCGTCACCACCATCGCCGACGTGGCGCTGCCGCGCCTGCCGCTGTGGATCGAAGACGCCTCGCCGGTGGTGCGCATTCTCGCCGCCCTGGCGGATGCTGACGGAAAGGCGGGACGAATTCCGCACGAGCACGATTTTGCCACTTGAACTTCGCCGCGGACCCGACCATTTTTCGACGTCTGCCGAGGAAGCGGGGCGATGTCGCGCCCGTGAGGCCGACCCGGAACGGGCCGCGCGTCCTCGTCGAGGGAGCTGTTGATGATCGGTCTCGTCCTCGTGACTCACGGGGATCTCGCCAAGGAGTTCGTCAAGGCGCTCGAGCACGTCGTGGGTCCGCAGGAGAGGGTCGCGACGATCTGCATCGGGCCCGAAGACGACATGGAACAGCGCCGTCAGGACATCCTCGATGCGGTGAGGTCGGTCGACGACGGCACCGGCGTCGCCATTCTCACCGACATGTTCGGCGGCACGCCGTCCAATCTCGCCATTTCGGTGATGAACGGCGGTTCGATCGAAGTCGTGGCGGGGATGAACCTGCCGCTGCTGGTCAAGCTCGCCAAAGTGCGCTGTGAGCGGGCTCTCGTCGAGGCGGTGGTCGAGGCCAAAGAGGCGGGCCGCAAGTACATCAACGTGGCCAGTCAGGTGCTGCAGGGCTGAAGCCGGCGCGAGATGGACGACGGGCCGGGTGCCCGTCAGGGGGGAGGCGGACGTGAGCGGTGAAGTGACGGACGGCCTCGCGCGCGACCTTCCCATCACCAACAAGCGCGGCCTACATGCCCGGGCTTCCGCCAAATTCGTCCAGACCGTCGAGCAGTTCGATGCCGAGGTCGAGGTATCCAAGGACAGTCAGACGGTGGGCGGCCTGTCGATCATGGGCCTGATGATGCTCGCCGCCTCGATCGGCACCACGATCCACGTCGTCGCCCGCGGCCCCCAGGCGCACGAGGCGATGAACGCCATCACTCATCTCGTCGAGAACAAGTTCTTCGAAGAGTGACGAGCGGTCTCGCCGCGTCACCGCCGCGTGGCGCGAAGCTGCGGTGGCGACGGTCTCGGAAACAGTCGGATCGATGGCTCGCATTGTCCGGCCCCGCCGACTTCGTTCGGCGGGCCTCGAGGATGTTCGCCGAGATCGTCCGACCTCGGGCCCTGCCGACGCCTACGCGCATCCAGGGCCGGATGGCGGCGATGAGCACGAAGCCGAGATGGCGGTCGGCCGTTGCCACGTAGCGGGTGGCGACATGGCGCCGGCACTTCGACGTGTCGAAGCAGCGTCGATTCGATGGCGAAGCGCGTAGACGAGGTCGTCGATCCGGATCTGGACCTTCCGGCTATGCCGCAACGGGATGATCGGCGTGACGCCGCACCCTTCCGTCACCGTCCGGATGGCGTCGGCAGTAGCCACGATCGGCGAGAAGGACGTTCGGCCCGGACCCACCGGCATGGAGGAGTGGTGGGGTGCCGGTGCGACGTATCGACGGGGCCGGAGGCTCGGCGCAGCAGGTCGGTGAATTTCGGCCTCGCCTCCGAAATGGTACAAGTCGAAAGGCTTGGCGCCATATCCGGCTTCCAATTCGATTGGAGGCCTCGGGCTTTTCAATCGAGGGGTTTCCGCCATCATGGTCGTCGAGGACGTTTTTGCAGACAGAATTGCTCTCGAAGCGGATCTGGCTCTTCACGAAGGACTCCTGTGGGCCAAGGTCACACTCGCGGAGAGACTGGTTTCGGCGAGCACATCGCGCAATCCGGACCTGCTCGACAGTCTGAGGATCGAATCCATGTATCAGTTCTGTGAGTTCTTCTATCTGCTGAAGGCAAGGAAGATCGAAAGCATGGAAATGATCCAGATGCTGGCCGATTTCCACAATCAGCACCTCGTCGACCTCAGTAAGGACAAGGCGAAGCTGAAGCGGCTCGGCATACGCATGGAGAGGCTGCTCGACGCGATTTTCACGGGGGACACCATGCAGAGGTTGGTCGAGACTTGGCGAGAATACCCGGGGCGCCTCGATCAATCCAATCTGGCACGGTTCCTCGTGTTGGTCATGTCGACCGAGACCTGCCGCAAACTCGTCGTGGCCGCCTCGGAGGCCGGCTTCCTGGAGCGCACGCGCTCGGCCTTCGGCAGCGTGCTGGTGACGACCACCGGCATCATGGAACAGGTCTTCGGTGGCGTCATGCGCGATCTGCGGTCACGTATCGAAAGCGGGCACGATCCCGCGCCCGTCGTGTCGTGACGCGATCGAACCCATTTCGAATGAACGGACGAACCCATGCCCGACGACGACAGACCCTTCGTGTTCGATCGGTTGTCCCACCACTGGCTTTCGCAGACCGTGGCTCCCGTACTGGTGGCCCTGTCGCTGGGACTGTCTTCGACAGCGAAGGCGGAACTCGTGCTCACGACCCCGAATCCCATCTTCAGCACCACGGATTTGGCGGCGATCGAACGCAACGAGGTGCTGCACGCCGCGGTCACCCGTGACCCATGGTTGGTCTACAGGATTCTGCGTCAGTTGGAGGCCTCCGATCGAAATCGGGATCTGCTTCCGTCGCGCGATCCGGCAGGTCCGAGGGATTTCGACTCGAAGCACGATCCCGACCTCGAGCAGTTTCAGCGCGTGTCTCCGGAGGCGGCACACGATCTGTTTCTACTCTTGAAGAAGGCGAGCAGCGGCGGGCAAGCAAAATGATTCGACGTTGATGTTTGCACGTCGATACCCGCGCAGACCGTATGAAACAAGACAATCTGCGAAAACGAAAGTTTATGATTTCTTATGTTGTAATAGAGGTCGATATCCGGCTTCGGAACTATTGCGGTGCTATATTTTGTTTGTAAGAGAGGTCGTTCGAAGGCGGAAAATTGATCTGAGGGGGGGTCTCAATGTTGCGCCACGTTTTTCGACTCATTCTCGGTATCTCATCCGGCCTCGTCGCGACCATGGGGGGCGCCGAAGCAGAGACCCGAGCTCTGGTGATCGGCATCGACACCTACAAGAACCTCCTGCGCCAACAGTGGCTTCACGGCGCCGTCAATGACGCTCACGACATCGCGGATGCGCTCGCGGCCAGACAGGTCAGAGATCTGACCGTCTTGACCGAGCAGAACGCGACACGCGCGAAAGTCGTCTCGGCGCTGGATGCCCTGATCGAGCGCGCCCAACCGAATGACTTGGTGATTCTGACGTTTTCGGGTCACGGCATCAGCGAAGTGTGGGGCAAGAGCCGTCCCCCCGGCCTTCGCGAGGGCGACAAGCACGAGGTCTTCCTGCTCGCGGATGTGGTACTTCCGAACAGTAAGGGGGTCGTCGATCTGTCCGGAGGCGGCGATGCAGCAGATCGGCTGTCGGGCACCGAACTCAATCAGAAGTTCGCCAAACTGAACGCCAAAGGGGCTCGGATCGTCTTCGTCGCCGATGCCTGCCATGGAGGCGGCGGAACCCGACGTTTCCTGCCATCCCAGTTCGTCGCCCGGGCGATCGTCGGAAAGCCCTACGCCGAGGGGCAGGATCCCCTCGCCAAGTTCTATGCATCGCTCCCGACCCCGGTGGACCCGAATACCAAGATTCCGAACCTGACCCTGTTGGCCGCCGTCGACCGCCATCATTCGGTACGCGAGGTCGCGATACCGCAAGGCGGTGATCGGATGCGCGGCGCTCTTTCCTATTCGTTCGCACGACTCGTCGACGGAACCGCGAGAATTCCCGAGGATCGCCGGATCACGCGGAGATTCCTCTTCGATTACATCTCGGCGACGGTTCGTTCGAACGCCGCAAACGACCAGGATCCCGATCTGCAACCCAGCCTGAATCCGGATCAGGTGGTCATAAGCGCGTCCGACCTTCCGGAGCCGGTGGCACGGCCGACCGTCGAAGACATCCGTACGGTCCGGGTACGAACGGAGGATGGTCCCCCGATTTCCTCGGCCCAGAATGTGAAGGGAGCATTCGATATCGTTCCGGTCGCGGCTGGTCAGTCCGAAAGAACGGATCTCTCCTATGTCACCAAGACCGGATCGGTCTACAGCACCACGCACGATCTCATCGCCGAGAACATCGGAGTGGACGGGTTGCCCGGAGTCGCGGAACGAGAATACGCCATGAGAAAGCTGTTGAGGATGTCGACGAGTCGACCGATTCAGTTGTCCCTGGGAAAGGAAGACCGTATATATTATGAAGATGAATCTGTACGAATCAGTATAGCAGATAATACTGTTGGTATGGATGAGTTTTACTATGCGTTATTCGACATAACTGGTTCTGGTGCAGTTCAGGTTTTGTATCCGTTGGAAGAGCGGCGGGATAGTCGGACCATCGCTGGGGCCCACTCGTTCGGGCGCATGAAGGTGACCGGTCCCTTTGGCACCGATATGTTCGTACTCGTCACCAGTCCGACGCCGATAACGGGGCTGATCTCCGATCTCAGGCGGCTCGACGACGGGGCGCCGAGAGCGCTGGACGCAGTCGATGCGATCGAGCGGACGCTCGATCCGCGCGGCCGTATCGGCCTCCAGGGCTTCTACACGAACGGCAAGAAGTGAACCCCCGGGCTACTCGCCCCGCCGGAGACCTGCCCTCCAATCGGATTGGAGGGGTACAAGTGCAGAGGAAGGGAGTGGACTTCCGTCGGGAGTGGGCTTTCCATAGATTTTGTTGTGAAGGCTCGGTCGAGGTGACCGAAGCGGATTTCGAGCGGTGAGGACTGGAGCGATGTTTCGAGATCGCAGATATTTTCTGACGATGCTGGCGGGAGCCCTCTTCGTCGGTGCGACGCGGGCAGAAGCCGCGAGCAAGGACCTCGTTCCGGAGATCGCGAAACCGTCGCGGCCGAAACCGAAGCCCGCGGAAGCGCAGGTTCCGGTCCACGCCAGCCTGATGCCGATCGGTCCGTCGACGATCCGGATCGGCTCGCCGATCCGCTTCCAGATCCGCTCGAACCGGTCGGGTTTCGGGCATGTCTACATCGTCAACAGCTCGGGCAAGACGGTTCTTCTCGTCGAGAACCTGCCGCTGAAGGCGGAGCGTGCGGTCGAGGTCCCGAAGGCGGGTCTGCTGATCCGGGCGAGCGCGCCGACGGGCGACAACGAGGTCGTCTTCCTGGCGACACGGGATCGGTTCGCGGGTTTCGCCGGGGGCGGCACGACGACCACGCCGACCGACATCCAGACGAGCGGTGCCGGGCTCGCCGCGCAGCTCGAGACGCGGCTGGCGATGACGGCGCGCGACCGTTGGGCGCTGACCCATGTGACGGTGCGGGTCGTCGAATAGGACGCCCACCGACCATCCTCCTCGCATTTCCCATCTGATCGACCGTCCGTGGCTACGGCTCCGCACGGTCGGATGACCGACCTTCAACCGTCTTATTCAGGAACCATTCCCATGACCATCGCCATGTCCACTCTCCGCATCGCTCCTCTCGCCTTCGTGCTTCTGACCGGCTCGACGGCGATGGGCCTCGCCCAGACCGTCCGCGACCTGTCGGTCGAGCAGACCCAGGTATTCAACGCCGGGACGGTGAAACCCGGTTCGCTGTCGGTGATGACGCTGCTCGACCGGGCGGATGCGACCTATGCGGTCGGCGAGACGGTTCGTCTGGCGATCAAGGCGAACGAGGACGCCTATGTGACGGTGTTGAACATCGGCGCCTCCGGCAAGGTGACGCAGCTCTTCCCGAACGCCGCCCAGACCGACAACAAGGTCAAGGCGGGCGAGACGGTGGAGATCCCTTCGACGGCGAGCGGAGCCCAGATCAAGGTCGCGGGGCCGGTGGGTGCCGAACTGATCAAGGTGATCGCGACTTCGAAGCCGTTGGCGGTGATCCCGGACACCCAGTGGAAGCAGGGCGCGGGACCGTTCCGCAATCTCGAGGGCGATGCCGGGGCGCTCCAGCGCGACCTCGAGGTGGTGGCGACCAAGCCGCCGGCGGAGACGAAGATCGCGATCGTCAATCAGGTGATCAAGACCATCGCCGCCCGCGAGGCGTCGGCCGCTTCGGCCCCGGCCGCGACGGCGGGCGTGCTGGTGGTGCCGGCCGCCCCGGTGGTGCCACCGGCGCAGACCTTCCCTCTGCTGCTCGCGACCGACAAGACGACCTATCGGGTGGGCGAGACGATCACGCTCGCCGTGACCCCGAGCCGAGCCTGTCATCTGACGGTATCGAGCACCGGAGCGAAGGGCACGCAGGTCCTCTTCCCCTCCGTGGCGCTGCCCAACGCGCAGGTTGCCGCTGGCCAGGCGGTGATGGTCTCGGGCACGCCGGTGCAGTCGGTGGTGGCCGGAGCGCCGGGCGCGCAGGTGATCACCGCGCTGTGCACCAGCGAAGCGCGCCCTCACACGATCGCGCTGAAGGCGGCAGGAGACACGGTCTCCGCCGAGGACAAGGCGGCGCTCGAGCGCGACCTCACCGTCGTGGCGGCGAAGCCGGCCGGCACGGTCGGCCTCGCCCAGACGACGCTGACCATCCTCCCCTGATGCTCCGACGGAAACCGGGTGATGGCGGGCCTTCTCGGCCACCACCCGGTTCGTGAGGCGATCGTCCGGCCGAGTTCGGCTGAACCGCAGCAGGAAACACGAGCGATGCGCACGCGCCCTCTTCACGACAGGTTCGCCACCGGAGCGATCCTTCTGGGTCTGGCGGGACCCTTCGTCACCGGCATCACCGCGGCCTGGGCCGCCCCCGACTACGTGACCGATCCGAGCATCGATCAGATCGTCGAGGCCCGCCAGGCTTCCAGCCGCATCGTCGGCGGCGAGCCGGCCACCCCGGGTCAATGGCAGAGCATGGTGGCGATCTTCCTGCAGCGTCAGGGCAAGCAGCCGTTCAACTTCTGTGGCGGTACGGTGATCGGCAAGCAGTGGGTGCTGACAGCGGCCCACTGTGCGGCGGCGATGAAGAAGGCACAGAGCCAGGACGGATCGGTTGGCTTCTTCATCCGCGAGGGGACGCAGGACCTCGGCGGCGGCAAGGGTCGCAACGTGCCGGTGTCGAACATCTCGATGTACGACGGTTACGACGCCGGCACGACACTGAACGACATGGCACTGCTCCGCCTCGGTGGAACCAGCGAGGTTCCGCTGCAGAAGCTGGTGGGCGAGACCAAGCGGAACGAGGCGCAGGAGCCGCGACGGGTGGCGACCGTGACCGGGTTCGGTCTGACCACCGAAGGAGGTCAGGGTTCGACGCGACTGCGCCAGGTCAACATCCCCGTGGTCGAACAGCAGGACTGCCGCTCGGTCTACGGCGGCGATCGCATCACCGAGGCCAACTTCTGCGCCGGTGAGAAATCCGGCGGCCGGGACTCGTGTCAGGGCGACAGCGGCGGCCCCCTCTTCGTGCGCGACCGCGACGGCCAGGTGTTGCAGGCCGGCGTGGTCAGCTGGGGCAAGGGCTGTGCCCGGGCCGACTACTACGGCGTCTACGCCTCCGTGGGGAACTTCGAGAAGTGGATCCGCTCGCGCGTTCCCGACGCCGTCTTCGTCGGTAGGACCTCGGCTCCGAGTGCCGATGCGACGGCCGCGGCGCCCCTGACCGACGGGGCGTCGAGTTCGTCGAAGCCGAGCAAGCTCGCCCAGGTGACGCTCGACATCGTCCAGGGCGACCGGGTGCCGGTGAATTCCTACATCGACGTGCGGGTGCAGTCGTCGGTCTCCGGCGCGGTGGTGATCTATGCCGAGAACCCCGGCGGCACGGCGCGGCAGATCTACCCGTCCAAGACCTTCCCGGCTTCGGGGTCGGACCCGCAGGTGGCGCGGATCGAGGCCGGCAAGACCCTGCAGATCCCCTCCGACGAGCAACGCAACCAGGGCTACCGCTTCATCATTCGGCCGCCGCAGGGAACCAGCCATCTGCGAGCGATCGTGGTGCCGGACAAGCCGAAGATCATCGAGGCGATCCGCGCCCATGCCGACGACGAGGTCATCCCCGATCTGGCACAGGTGATCTCGGCCATCGTCGACGCCGAACTCGACGAACGCGCCGCCGAACCGATCAGGGTCGAGCCCACCGACAGAGCAACAGCCACCAAGGTCTATCAGATCACACCGGCGAAGTGAGGGGGCGGCCGGAGGGGGGGGCGAAGCCCGTTCTTCGTCCGGCTCGAGATCGGGGGAGCACAATGGACGTCCGAATGGCCGCGTTGAGATGTGACTTCACTCGGTTGATGGCTCGCCTGCTCCTGGCCGCAACCATCATGTTGCTGGGGGTCCTCGGTGCGCCCGTTTCGACTCGGGCACAAGCGCAGACTGCGACCCAGGCTGATTATCCCGTCGAGCTCGTCCCGCAAATTGAGCATCTCGGTGGTGTCCGGTCGGTCGCGTTGTCGCCCGACGGCCGGATGGCACTGTCGGGCGATAACAGCGGTAGGCTGAAGCTCACAGATGTGGCGTCGGGAAAAGTGATCCGATTCTTCAACGGGCACTCGGATCATGTCGGATCTCTGAAGTTCTCGCCCGACGGCCGTATCGCATTGTCGGGAAGCGCAGATCACACCCTGAGGCTGTGGGACTTGGCGTCGGGCAAGGAAATCCGCATCTTCACCGGGCATTCCAAGGAGATACACTCCGTCGCCTTCTCACCTGATGGGCACGCGGCGCTATCAGGAAGTGAAGATGGGACCATCAAGATATGGGATTTGGCCTCTGGCAAGGAAATCCGCACCTTCACCGTGCATTCAGCCAGTATCGAATCCATTTCTCTTTCACCGGATGGCCGCACAGTGTTGTCGGGAGGTGCCGATCTTAATAAGTCGCGATTTCATACCGGGTCGCGAATTTCTGACAAGACCCTTAAGCTCTGGGATGTGAGGTCGGGAAAGGAGATCAAGACATTAGGGGGGCATGATGGAATGGTTTTCTCTGTCGCTTTCTCGCCAGACGGTCGTACCGCGCTGTCGGGAAGTGACGATAATACTCTCAAGTTATGGGATGTGGCGTCTGGCAAGGAGATCCGCACCTTCGCCGGGCATTCGAATATTGTCCGATCCGTCGCTTTTTCGCCCGATGGTCGTACCGCGTTGTCGGGAAGTGAAGATAATACTCTCAAGTTATGGGATGTGGCGTCGGGCAAGGTGATCCACACATTCACTGGGCATTCCGAGTGGGTCTTATCTGTTGTGTTCTCGCCCGATGGCCGCATGGCGTTGTCGGGAAGTCTCGATACGACCTTGAAGCTATGGGATGTGGTATCGGTTAAGGAGGCCCGCACCTTTGCCGGGCAAACGAACAGTTTCCTCTCTGTCGCCATTTCTCCCGATGGCCGCACGGCCTTGGCGGGATGTGAAGATAAGACCCTGATGCTGTTCGAATTGGCGTCGGGCAGAGAGACCCGCACCTTCGCCGGGCATTCGAATATTGTCCGATCCGTCGCCTTCTCGCCCGATGGTCGTACAGCGCTGTCGGGAAGTGACGATAATACTCTCAAGTTGTGGGATGTTGCATCTGGCAAGACGATCCGCACCTTCGTCGGACATTCTGGTATCATCCGATCTGTCGCCTTTTCACCGGATGGTCGCACTGCGCTGTCTGGGGGCTTTGACGATAGCACGAAGCTATGGGATGTTGCGTCAGGCAAGAATATCCGCACATTCTATTGGGATTTGACTTATGTTGATCGCGTCGACTTCTCGCCCGATGGCAGCGCGGTGCTTTCGGGGGGGGATCAATGGGTGCAACGAAAGGACCGCCGTGGCAGGCTGAGGCTCTGGGATTTCAGATCGGGAAAAATTATCCGAGACTTCAGAGGGAATTCGCTGGGTGTCTCTACGGTAAAGTTCTCACCAGATGGCCGCGCAGTGCTGTCGGGGGGTGAAGATGGCATCCTGGAATTGTGGGATTTGGCGTCGGGGAAGCGGATTCGAACCTTCACGGGGCATTCGGATGCCATTTTGTCTATTAGCTTCTCACCCGACGGCCGCACGGCATTGTCGGGAAGCAGAGACCATACCCTGAAGCTGTGGGACTTGGCGTCTGGTAACGAAATCCGCACCTTCAACGGAAATTTGAACAGCGCTATTTCCAATTTCATTTCGCCCGATGGGCGCACGGCGTTGTCGGTCAGTTGGGATAGGACGATTCGTCTATGGGATGTCGGATCGGGAACATTTCTTGCGACGTTCTACGCCTTGGGGGGTGATGACCATCTCACCCTCACCCCCGAGGGTTTCTTCGATGCGCCGTCGCGTGAAGCCCCCAACAGAGCACTGGCCGTGGTGCGTGGGGTCGAAGTCTATTCTCTCGATCAGGTCTATGACCAACTGTACCGCCCCGACCTGGTGCGCGAGAAGTTGGCCGGCGACCCGAAGGGGCTGGTGAAGGCGGCGGCGGCGAAGATCGATCTCGACAAGGCGATCGGCTCGGGGGCGCCGCCGGCGGTGAAGATCGTCGGGGCGCCGGCGAGCACCGCGTCGGTGAGCGTGAGGCTCGAAGTCGAGGTGACCGACCGGGCCGGCGGTATCGGCCGGATCGAGTGGCGGGTCAACGGCGTGGTGACCGGCCTCGGCAACCGCGGTGTCACCCGCACCGATCCTGTTCCCATGGCGTCGAGCGGTGCGAACACGGCTTCTGGCAAGGCCCGGCGCTTCACCCAGGAGGTGACGCTCGTCCCCGGCGAGAACACCATCGAGGTGGTGGCCTACAATGTCATCGGGCTGATCGCCTCGCGGCCGGAGACGGTGAAGATCACCTCGACGGCGGCGACGGCCACGGACCCTGGCCGGCTCTTCGTGCTGGCGATCGGCGTCAACGACTATTTCGACAGCCGTCTGGCTCTGAACTATGCGGTGCCGGACGCCAAGGCTATCGTCGACGGTTTCCGGGCGGCGAGGGGCGACGTCTACGCGGCGGTCGAAACCCGGCTTCTCACCGATGCCGAGGTGACGCCGGAGAAGTTCGAGGCGGTGCTGAGCGAGATCGGAGCGAAGGCACGACCGCAGGACACCTTCGTGATGTTCGTCGCAGGTCACGGCAAGACGGTCGACGGCCGCTACTACTATCTACCGCACGACTTCCGCTACCGCGACGAGACCTCCTTCGCGGCGTCGGGTATCGGCCAGTCGCAGTTCCAGGACTGGTTGTCACGAGTGAAGGCGCAGCGCAGCGTACTCCTCTTCGACACCTGCGAGAGCGGCTCGCTGACCGAAGACCGGCTGGCGCTGCGCGGCGTCGAGCGGGCCGTGGCGATGGAGAAGATGACGGCAGCGATGGGCCGGACGACGATCGCCGCCGCCTCCGACGACAAGCCGGCGCTGGAGGGCTACAAGGGCCACGGGGTCTTCACATATGCGATCCTTTCCGGCCTTTCGGCGGCGGATCGTAATGGCGACGGCAAGGTCGACGTGTTGGAGTTGATCCAGTACCTCGACCAGGAGGTTCCCGACCTTTCGAATCGGGCATTCAAGTTTCGTCAGATCCCGCAGACGAAGTTCTCCGGCAACAACTTCGCGCTGGCGGCGAAAACCGCGATCGTCGTCGACGCGCCGACTTCGGCCTCGCCAGCGGCGATGCCGGGGAAGCCGACCCATGTGGTGATCGCACCGGCGGAAGTTCTGGCCGCCGCCGGTTCCGGTGCCGCGGTCGGTCGGCTCGAAGCCGGGACTCTGGTCACCATCATTCTCACCGAGCGCGGGTGGGCACTTCTCGGTCGCGAAGGTCGCCAACTCGGGTATGTCGAGGAGACCAAGATTTCCCGGGTGCAATGAAGTATTAAGAACTTATTATGATCGGATGTTGGTGCAAAAGTGGAGAATTTGCTCATGAATAATCTTTCCTGTTCTCTTCGCAAAAATATAATTGCCGTATTGATATTGGCAATATTTAAAGTTATTTCGGGATTCAGCTTCGCTGAGGCGGAGGCGTGGAACGTTTACCCGGTCGAGGTTGTTGCTCCGATCGGGCATGAAGGGGATATTATTGGGCTGGTCGCTTTCTCACCGGACGGGAGGTTCGTGCTGTCCGGAGGTTGGGACGCGACACTGATGCTATGGGAAACCGGAACGGGAAGACTTGTTCGCACATTCATGGGGGGCGCGACATTTCCATCGGCAGTGTTTTCGCCAGATGGAAAGTATATAATATCGGGGCAAAAAGATCGGCGGTTAGGATACGTCGACGTGTCGACAGGAAAAATCTTGAAGACGGTAAATGGTGGCGATGAATCGGACATATTAAATATGGACTACAACTATATTTCGATTGCAAGAAATGGAAGTGTAATGGTTGCTGGGACGACAAAAGGCTCTTTCGAGCTTTTCGATGCCGCCACGGGAAGCAAACTCGGCCCCCTCGAGGGAGCGACCGGCTCGGTCAATTCAGCCGTCATTTCTGGAGATGGCAAGATGGCGCTTGCCGGAAATGCTGACCGTACCATTGTTGTTTGGGATGTTGAAAATGGGAAGAAGATGAAGACGTTCACCGGGCACTCACTCGAGGTGAGCGCTGTTTTGTTCGCACCGGACGACCGAACCATAATTTCCGGAAGCGCGGATAAGTCACTGAAAATCTGGGACCTGACAACGGGACGGGAAATCCGGTCTTTGGTGGGACATTCGGGCGGGATCACCGCCATCGCTGTTTCACCTGATGGAAAGAGAGTCCTGTCGGGGAGCGAAGACGGAGCATTGAAGCTCTGGGATGTTGCCAAGGGCACCGAAATCCGCACATTTGCCGCCCATTCCGGAAGAGTTACCTCGGTTGCCTTCTCCCCGAATGGAGAAATGGTTCTGTCTGGTAGCTTCGGCAACGGTGAAATGAAGTTATGGGATTCGGAATCGGGTGTTGTTGTCCGGGAATTTTCAAGAAAATCTGATAGAATCAACGCATCTGCATTTACACCGGACGGAAGAAGGTTATTGACGGCCGGAAGTGGTGAGACACTCAGGCTTTGGGATGTGCTCACAGGCAAAGAAGTTGTGAAATTCAAGGGGCATACTGGGTACGTTTCGGCCGTTGTTCTATCGGCAGATGGAAAGTTGGCCCTATCGGGAAGTGGAGATGCTACGATCAAACTTTGGTCTGTCGCAACGGGAGAAAATATTCACACGTTCACCGACAAAATGGATCTGATCCGTGCCGTAGCATTCACACCAGACAATAGAAAATTCGTCTCGGCAGAGTTCTCCTTTGTCCCGCCCGACAAGTTAATAAATATAATGGTGCTCTGGGACCTCGCAACGGGGAGGGTCGTCAGAACGTTTGCCGGGCATACGGATTCTATCACTTCCGTTGCTGTTACACCTGATGGGAAACATGCCATGTCGGCGAGTGCCGATAATACTATGAAACTTTGGGATTTGGAGACCGGAAAAGAAGTGCGAACCTACACCGGGCATGAAGCGATGATCACCGCGATGGCCATTTCGCCGAATGGCAAGACAGTGCTGTCCGGAAGCCTGGACCGGCGGTTGAAGCTCTGGGACGTGGTGACCGGCAAAGAAGTCTATACCCTCGAGGGACATGTCGATGGCATCAACTCGGTTGCTATTGCGCCGGATGGAAAAACAGCGATATCTGGCGGGGGCGCCAGCTTGAAAAGCTGGGATTTGGTGAAAGGTAGAGAAATAGAGAAAATCCAATCGAATACCGAAAGTATATTAAACATCTCTATTTCACCCAGTGCAGACAAAGTAGTAACAAATGGACCTCAGGGTCCAATCAAACTATGGGATAATAAAACAGGGAAGCCGCTCTTGACGATATATCCGCTGTCGGATGGCAATTACATTTCCATGACGCCGGAAGGTTTCTTCGATGCGACGCCCGAGGGTGCGAAAGCCCTCAGTTTGGTACGCGGTCTGGAGGTCTATCCGATCGACATCGTCCATGGACAGTTGTTCCGACCGGATCTGGTTCGGGAGAAGCTCGCTGGCGATCCCGAGGATCGTGTGAAGGCAGCGGCGGCGAAGATCGACCTCGATCTGGCTCTGACCAAGTTTCCGGTGATGCCCGGCCGGGCGACGCATGTGGTGATCACCCCGGCGGAGGTCCTTGCGGCCGCCGGTTCCGGTGCGACGGTCGGGAGGTTGGAGGCGGGATCTCGAGTGAGTGTCGTGAAGACCGAAGCTGGCTGGGCGCTGATCGCCCGCGACGGCAAGCCCTTCGGCTATGTGAAGGAGGCGCAGGTTCTTCGCCTCCAGTGACGGCAGGGCCTCCCAATCCGATTGGGGGGCGGCCTTCTGGACGCCGGTGGGAGGCATCGGCATCCTGATCGGGAGTTACGAGGGCGGACGGTTTCGACACCCTCGGAACGCGACGGACGGCGTTCGAGACCCGGAGCATTTCGATGAAGCGTTGGGTGATGGGATTGATCGGCGTCTCCGCCTGTCTGGTGGCCGGAGGCGCCCACGCCGATTGCGGGCCGCTCCTCGCCGGTCTGAGCCGGGCGGTGCAGGCGGGCGATTTCGAGGGCGCCGAGCGCGAAGTGACGCGGGTTCGCAACGCCGGCTTCGACTGCCGGGCCGGCGACAAGATCGTCGCCCGGCGGATCCTCGCCTCGGCGCTGGTGAAGGAGGCGGAGCGGCTTCGCGGCGATCCCGGCCGCCGGGCGGATCTGCTTCGCCGAGCCGTCCGGCAGGAAGTCTCCTGGAAGGCGGCGCAAGCGCTGGGCCGTCTTCAGATGGGCGAGAAGGACTACGCCGGCGCGGCGGAGACGCTGCAGCTGGCATTGAACAAGGTCGCGGAGAACGCCGAGGCCATCTCTCATGGCGAACCCGAGACGGAAGCCGACCCGACCAAGGTGGAACTCGTGGACCTGACGCGGCGAGCCGAAGAGGCGACCCACCTGGCGGCGACGATGCCGGGTGGCCGACTGGTGCAGCCGCCGGTGACACGGAGCGGCGCGATCGGCGGTGTGTTCAACGAGGGGACGAACCGCGATGCGCAGGCGTTCCGCGAGCCGGTGCCGATCCTCTTCGAGTTCCGCTCCGACGAATTGACCGGTGACGGTCGCAAGGCGGCGGACATCCTGGTCGCGGCGATGCAGCAGCTCGCGCCCGACACGATCGCGGTGACCGGCCACACCGACAAGGTCGGCAGCGACGAGTTCAACATGGCGCTCTCCTTGAAGCGAGCCCGGCGGGTCGCCGACCATCTCAAGGCGAACGGAGTCAAGGCGTCGATCAGCGTGGTCGGCAAGGGCAAGACCGAACCACGCAAGCTGTCGGCGGATGCGGGCTACACCGAACAACAGATCGACGACCTGAACCGGCGGGTCGAGTTCTCCTGGAAATGACCCACCGGCCCCCTCTCGACGAAGGACAGGTTCGATGACGATTTCGAGGCGATGGGTCGGAGTGCTGGTTGCCGGTACGTTGCTGGCGAGTGTGGTGCCGGCTCGCGCGGACACCTGCCGTGTGACGGCGATCGACACCGCGCGTCCCGATCGGGCGATCGCCGCCAATCGGGCCGGCTTCGCGATGTCGCTGCTGATCGCGGTGGCGGGCGAGGGCAGGACCGACACGACGGTGTCGCCTTCGGGCGCCGCCGCGGTTCTGGCGCAACTGGCGCTCGGCGCCGACCGGACGATGTCAGAGGCGATCGGTCGGACGCTTCGGTTGAAGCGCCCCCGCGCCGGGCTCGAAGCGATCCGTCGAACGACCCGGGAGCTTTCGGTGATCGGGAGCAAGCCGGGGGCGCCGTTCTCGAGCGCCGACGCGCTGTTCGTCGACGACAAGGTGCCGTTGAAGCCCGGCATCGCCGAACGTGCCGAGGCGGAGACCGGTGCGCCGGTGCAGATGCTCGACTTCACCAAGCCCGCGGCGGTCGAGATCGTCGACAAGTGGGCCTCCGATCGCACCCGCGGCCGCATTCGGACGATCCTCGAGCCCGGGGAAGCGCCGGGGCTGGTGGCGATCGACGCCTTCCACTTCAAGGACTGCTGGCGCCATCCGTTCGATGCCGGGGACACGGCGGCCAGACCGTTCGAACGCTTGGACCGGACGAAGGTGGAACGGCCGACGATGCGGCTCGACGCCCTCGATCTGGCGCATGGCGCCCGAGGCCGGTTCCGGGCGGTCGAACTGCCCTATGCCGACGGCCGTTTCGCCATGGTGGTGGTGACGACGGTCGACGCCCCGGCGGCCCCACGGGACTTCGCCGAGGCGTCCGGACTTCTGACCGGAACCGGCTTGAAGGGCGGGCCGGTACGGTTGTCATTGCCGAAGTTCTCCGGCACGGGAAGTCGGGATCTTCTCGAGGTTCTGGGCCGGCTCGGTCTGGCGCCCGGGCTCGCTTCGGCGAGCGGGTTGTCGGGCTTCGCCGAGGGATTGAAGCTCGGGGCAGTGCGGCAGAAGACCTTCGTCGAGGTGAACGAGGAGGGCACGGAAGCCGCGGCCGTGACCGCCGGGATGGCGACGCGCGGCGTCGGCGAGCCGCCGACCAACCTGACCTTCGACAGACCCTTCGTCTTCGCGTTGCGGCATCGAGCGAGCGGCACCATCCTGCTCACCGGATATGTGGCGGATCCGGGTGAAGGGAAGTGATAGCGAGTTCACGAAGTTTCGACCTGTTCGAAACTTCGTGAACGAAAGCGAGCCCGAACGGGCGTCGGCCGGTCGGGCCGTGACGCTCATGAAATTCCGACGAGTCCGAATTTCATGAGCCAGTATGACGGACCGAGCCCTCCGATACCGCGATCCGCACCGTGGGCCTTCGGTGGAGGCAGTGATGATCCGGAGACTCAAACCCGCGTTGGTACTGGTGGCCATCTTCGTGTGGATGGCCGGAGGGCGCGCCTCGGCGAAAGACCTCACGGTGATGATGCCGGACGAAATCCGGATGCTCCAGCAGCGCCTGACCGACGCCAAGTGCTACAGCGGCCCGATCGACGGCAGGATTTCACCGGCAACGGTCGACGCCGAGAAGGCCTGCCCCGACCAGGATCCGGTCCTTCGTATCGAAGTCGGAATGCACACAGCCCCGATCACTGGCATCGCAGTTGATGCTGCCTGCACGGTGATGGCGACGTCTTCCACGGACAAGACGGTGAGATTGTGGTCCCTGCCGGACGGGCGACTGAAACAGACGATCCGTATCCCGATCGGCGATGTTCAAGGAGGCATGGTCGGTACTGTGTCAATGTCTCCGGATGGACGTTGGCTCGCCATGGGAGGCGTTGATGCTGCAGCTTTCAAGGATGAAAAACACAAAATATATTTAGTTGATATATTGACAGGCAGAATATCCGCGGTCGGCCGATTCGAAGACCCAGTGACAGCTCTCATGTATTCAGGAGATGGGCGACTTGCGGTGGGGCTCGGCGGTAAGGGCGGAGTTCGAATTCTCGATATGCCAGCCGGCACAGAAGTAATGGCCGATCGCAATTATGAAGGCAGTAGCCTCGGCTTGGCCTTCACCCCCGATGGGGGACTCGTTACGACGAGCTATGATGGGTTCATTCGGCGGTACACGCCACACCTTCAGCTCTCGATAAAAGTCAAAGCTCCAGACGGAGCATTCCCGCATAAGGTGGCAGTAGATTCGACCGGAACATACCTCGGAATCGGCTATCAATTTGGTAAGAGTGTCTCTATTATCGATGCTCGTTCCCTCAAGACGCATTCTAGGCCCGATACGAGCGATATGCCGGAGGGAAATTTTAGGTTTGTTGCCTGGGGTCGCGATGGAAATTTGTTTGCGGGGGGCAATATTATCCGTGCAGACAAGGGGGGGCCCATTCTTCGCAAATTCGCGCTCGATGGAAGAGTGGTCGAAGATGATGCGTTGCCCGCAAGAAACGGAATCATGGATCTGATACCCTGCTCGGACAACTTGGCATTCGCCACGTCCGGGCCGTCGTTCGGTTTGATCGTGCGGACCGGTGGAGCCGCAACCCTACAGGAGCCGGTCACATCAGATATGCGGCTGAAGCTCCGCGGCGCATTCACCGTTTCGTCCGACGGGCGAACGGTTCGTTTCGGGCTCCAATCCGGGGGGGCGGAGCCGGTCTTGTTCGACCTCGTCGCGGCGCGGCTGACGGCTTCGGACATCCCGCCGATCGGTCTGGCGCAGGCCAGGACCGAAGGCCTTCCCGTGACGAACTGGGAAAACCGATCGGATCCGGCCCTCGCAGGAAAGCCGATCGACTTCGAAGGTGATGCAGTCTCTCGCTCTCTCGTGATCCGCCCGAACGGCGACGGCTTCTTGCTCGGTACCGATTGGTTTCTATTCGCCTATATGATCAAGAGTTTCCGTTGGCTCTTGCCGACGCCCGGTGTGGCTTGGGGTGTGAATCTGGCCCAGGACGGCAAACTGGCCATCGCCGCTCTGGGCGACGGCA
>CALMFH010000148.1 GCA_937864925.1 uncultured Alphaproteobacteria bacterium
GTCATCGGCATCGTCATGAAGGCGGCGCCGATCGGTGCCTTCGGCGCCATGGCCTTCACCATCGGCAAGTACGGCCCGGCGGCGCTCGGCAATCTCGCCGGTCTGATCGCCACCTTCTACGTCACCGCCGCGCTGTTCGTCTTCGTGGTGCTCGGCACCATCGCCTGGATCGCCGGCTTCTCGATCTTCCGCTTCCTCGCCTACATCAAGGACGAACTGCTGGTGGTGCTCGGCACCTCGTCGTCGGAATCGGCGCTGCCGCAGCTGATGGCCAAGCTACAGGCGATGGGCTGTTCGAAGCCGGTGGTCGGTCTGGTCGTGCCGACGGGGTATTCGTTCAATCTCGACGGCACCAACATCTACATGACGCTGGCGACGCTGTTCATCGCCCAGGCGCTGGGCGTCGACCTCTCCGTTCAGCAGCAGATCACCATCCTGATCGTCGCCATGCTGACCTCGAAGGGGGCCTCGGGCATCACCGGTGCCGGCTTCGTGACGCTCGCCGCGACGCTGGCCGTGGTCGATCCGCGGCTGGTTCCGGGCATGGCGATCGTCCTCGGCATCGACAAGTTCATGTCGGAATGCCGGGCGCTGACCAACATCATCGGCAACGGCGTCGCCACGGTGGTGGTCGCCAAGTGGGAGGGCGAGCTCGACAAGGACCGGCTCTACGGGGCTCTGCACCCGCCGATCCCGTCGCACATCCCGATCCCGGCAGAACAGATCGCCGCCAGCCACGCCGACTGATCCGCCCGACGGAGCGGTCGCGATGGGAGACCCGCGGAGCCTGCTCGGCGGGTCTCGTCTTTCGCGATACCTCGGCTCGAAGTCCGAGTGCAGAGCCGGCCGGCATCGGTGTGTCACGAGAAGTCGGCTTCGATGCCGCGATGATGTGTGGCCTTTTCGATGAATGGATGTCCATATTTCTGGCACCACCTTCGCGATCGTGTATCACAGCGTGTGCGTCCGAATGCCGTTCGACGCGAAATTTCATTCCGTCACGCCTTTCGTCCGCGCGATTTCAGGAAGTTTGGGAGATCATCATGAAGATTTCGGGATTGGTCGTGGCCGCCATCGTTTCGGGCTTCCTCTTCGGCGGAATTTCCGTGGCTCGGGCTCAAGACAAGTGCAACGCAGTGTACAAGAAATATCCGATCCAGGCCCAATGTGGGAAGGATCAGTCGTGCTTCCAGAAGAATATGGAGAACCGTAACGCCCGGAAGGCGGCTGGTTGTAAAGCGACCAAGAACTACAAGTACTGACGATGACGAGGGATCACGCGGTTCCCTGCGGAACCGCCGCCGCGGACAGGACCGCGGAAGGCGATCGCCGCAAACACGAAGGGCGCCCGCGGGCGCCCTTCTCGTTTCGTTGCGGCTCGCCGCCGGTCGTCATACCGGGCTCATGAAATCCGGACTCGTCCGAATTTCATGAGCGTTACGGTCCGACCGGCCGACGCCCGTTCGGGCTCGCCTTCGTTCACGAAGTTTCGAACGGGTCGAAACTTCGTGAACTCGGTCTCACGCCTTGATGCGAACGTAGGAGCCGGGGGCGTCCTCGAGCGGCTTCAGCTTCTTGCCGCCGGGCTTGCGGGCGGGGACCGTCTCGGGGGCGAGCGCGGTGAGCCACGCCTGCCAGTGCGGCCACCACGAGCCGGGCGTCTCCTTCGCGCCGGCGATCCAGTCCTCGAGTTTTCCGTTCGGCTTGCCGTTGGTCCAGAACTGGTACTTCGGTTTGCCCGCCGGATTGACCACGCCGGCGATGTGGCCGGATCCGGCCATCACATATTGGACGTCGCCGCCGAAGTACTTGCAGCCCTCGAACACCGACTTCGCCGGGGCGATGTGATCCTCGCGGGCGGCGAGGTTGTAGATCGGGATCTTCACCTTGGAGAGATCGAGCTTCACCCCGTCGAGCTCCATGCGGCCCTGCGACAGGTTGTTGTCGAGGTAGCAGTTGCGCAGGTAGTAGCTGTGGTTCGCCGCCGGCATCCGTGTCGAATCGGAGTTCCAGTAGAGCAGATCGAAGGGGAAGGGCTCCTTGCCCTTCAGGTAGTTGTTGATGAAGTAGGGCCAGATCAGGTCGTTCGAGCGCAGCATGTTGAAGGCGGTCGCCATCGATCGGCCTTCGAGGTAGCCCTTGGCGCGCATGCGTTCCTCGAGCTGGGAGATCTGCTCCTCGTCGGCGAAGATCTTGAGGTCGCCGGCGTATTTGAAATCGACCTGGGTGGTGAAGAGGGTCGCCGAGCGGATGCGGTCGTCGCCGTTGGCGGCGCACCACGCCATGGTCACCGACAGCAGCGTGCCGCCGACGCAGTAGCCGATGGTGTCGACTTCGCGTTCGCCGGTCGCCTTCTCGACCACGTCGAGGGCGGTGAGGATGCCCTCCTTCATGTAGTGCTCGAAGCCCTTCTGCGCCTGACGGGCGTCGGGGTTGACCCAGGAGATGACGAAGACGGTGTTGCCCTGCTCCACCGCCCAGCGGATGAAGCTCTTCTCCGGGTTGAGATCGAGAATGTAGAACTTGTTGATCCACGGCGGCACGATCAGCAGAGGACGCTTGCGCACCTTCTCGGTGGTCGGCTCGTACTGGATCAACTGACAGACATCGTTCTGGAAGATCACCTTGCCGGGCGTCATCGCCAGGTTCCGGCCGACCTCGAAACGGCTGGCGTCGGACTGGCGGATCTTGAGGTCGCCACCGCCGGCAGCGATGTCTTCGGCGAGCATCTTCAGGCCGCGGGCGAGATTCTCGCCGTTGGTCGACATGGTCTCGCGCAGCAGTTCCGGATTGGTCATCAGGAAGTTCGAAGGCGCCAGCGCCGCGGTGATCTGCTTGACGTAGAAATCGGCTTTGGCCCGGGTGTGTTCGTCGAGCGTGCCGGCCTCGTCGACGAGATCCTCGGCCCAGCGCGAGGTGATCAGGTAGAACTGCTTGAGGAAGTCGAAGAAGGCGTTGTCCTTCCACTCCGGGTCCTGGAATCGCTTGTCCTTGGGATCGGGCTCGGCGACCGGGGTGGCGACCTCGCCGCCCATGCGCTTCAGCGTCGCCGACCACAGGTCCATCCAGCCGTGCATCAGCCGGTTCTGGGCGGCGATGGCACGTTGCGGGTCGGCGAGCCAGTATTCGCCGACCTGCGCCAACGTCTTGGTGACATTGGCGATGTCGGCGCTCATGTCCATCGAGGTCTCGCCGGTCTCGCGCGGCTTGAGATAGGCCGCGGCGGCCTTGCCGGCCTGTTCGATCGCTTTGGCGAAGTTCTGCGCGAAGGCTTCCGGATCATCGATCATGTAGCGCAGGAACGGCATCCCGTCGGTGTCGGCCATGAACGTCACTTTCCCCTACCGGTGATTCTCGTTCTTCGCGGCGAAGAGGGCACCGGACCCGTGACGCTTCGCCCGAGGGACAAGGATGCACGATCCGTGACAAAACGC
Source organism: uncultured Alphaproteobacteria bacterium (assembly GCA_937864925.1). Lineage (GTDB taxonomy): Bacteria > Pseudomonadota > Alphaproteobacteria > Rhizobiales > Ancalomicrobiaceae > CALBKH01. The sequence continues at coordinate 3,435 of CALMFH010000148.1, forward strand.
CCGGAACCGTTATCATCGCTTCCCGTCTTCGATGATAGAATGCTCGCAGGTCGCGGTGAAACCGGCAACGCAGAATTCCATAGCATTTCGGTGGAGGGTCGATCCACGGTTGGCGATCGTGGTGCTCGGCCTTCTTCTCGCGGGATGCTCCAGCAGCGACATCGGTGCCTCGGGAGGTGCTCCGGCATCGCAGCCGGTGGCCGTCGCACCGGCGGCCGAGCGGGCGCCGACGGTGATGCGCTCCGATCTGCCGCCGCCGGCTGCCCATACCGGGGCCGACGGTTATCCCAACATCAACGTCGACACCGCCTCGCCGACGGCCGCGCCGGTCCGGACGGTGGAGGAGCGGGATCGGCTCGAGGCGGAGCTGATGGCGCTCGGCGAGCGTCAGCGATCCGGTGCCGGCGGGTCACCGCAGTCGGTCGTCCAGGAACTGCAGGAGCTCGGCCGCCGCTCCAAGGCGGAGGCGCTGAAGCAGATCGAATCGGGCAGACCGCCGAACCAGCCGTGAGGCCGGCGTGCGCCGCCGCCTCACGTCACCGGCCCGTCGTTCGATGGATGCCAAATTCTGCGACATCTGTTAAAAGGCGATCCCTTCGCGACGCGGGCCGCCGTGGTTCGGCCACATCGTGGAGCGATCGAGAGAGCAGGGGAGTTCGAACACTCCTCGGCGGGCGTCCGGCGACGGATGCGGGAGAGAAGATGCCGCCGGGCCGGCGCCCGGTGAGGCCACGAGAAGGTCTGGACCCATGGACGAATTCCACAAGATCCGGCGACTGCCGGTTTACGTCTTCGAGCAGGTCAACCGTCTCAAGGCCCAGGCACGAGCCGCCGGCGCCGACATCATCGATCTCGGCATGGGCAACCCCGATCTGCCGACTCCGCGCTTCATCGAGGAGAAGCTGATCGAGACGATCGGCAAGCCGCGCACCAACCGCTATTCGTCGTCGAAGGGCATCACCGGCCTGCGCCGCGCCCAGGCGAATTATTACGAGCGCCGCTTCGGGGTGAAACTCAACCCCGACACCCAGATCGTCGCGACACTCGGTTCCAAGGAAGGTTTCGCCAACATGGCCCAGGCGATCACCGCGCCGGGCGACGTGGTGATGTGCCCGAATCCGTCCTATCCGATCCATGCCTTCGGCTTCCTGATGGTCGGCGGCGTCATCCGTTCGATCCCGATCGAGCCGGGGCCGGAGTTCTTCCGGGCGATGGAACGCGCCGTGGCGCATTCGATCCCGAAGCCGATCGCCGTCATCCTGTGCTACCCGTCGAACCCGACGGCGGTGACCGCCGATCTCGACTTCTACCGGGACGTGATCGCCTTCGCCAAGAAGCACGAGCTCTTCGTGCTGTCGGACCTCGCCTATTCCGAGATCTATTTCGACGACGTGCCGCCGCCCTCCGTCCTCCAGGTGCCGGGCGCCATGGACGTGGCGGTCGAGTTCACCTCGATGTCGAAGTCGTTCTCGATGCCCGGCTGGCGCATGGGCTTCGCGGTCGGCAACGAGCGGCTGATCGGCGCGCTGACCCGGGTCAAGTCCTACCTCGACTACGGCGCCTACACGCCGATCCAGGTGGCGGCCTCCCATGCGCTCAACTCGGGGGACGCCTGCATCGCCGAGATTCGCGAGGTCTACAAGAAGCGCCGCGACGTGATGGTCGACGCCTTCGAGAAGGCTGGCTTCCCGATCCCGTCGCCGAAGGCGTCGATGTTCGCCTGGGCGCCGATCCCGGAGAAGTTCCGGCATCTGGGCAGCGTCGAGTTCTCCAAGCTGCTGATCGAGAAGGCCGAGGTGGCGGTGGCGCCGGGCATCGGCTTCGGCGAACAGGGGGACGAATACGTGCGCCTCGCGCTGGTCGAGAACGAGCAGCGTCTGCGTCAGGCGGCGCGCAACATCCGCCGCTTCTTCGAGACGGCCGACAAGACGTTGCACAACGTCATTCCGCTTTCGGCCTGAGGCCGAGCGCCCGCGTCCGTCGTCTCACGGGACGGGCCGGAGGTGCGAGATCGGTCCGGACGCGACGTCGGGACCTCGCCGCCTCCTCCCGTCCCCCTCACGGGAAACACCCCCATGCAGTCCTCTCTCCGTCTCGGCATCGCCGGTCTCGGCGTCGTCGGTGCCTCCGTCGTCAAGGTGTTGCAGAAACACGCCGACGATCTCACCCAACGCTGTGGCCGCAAGGTCACGGTGCGCGCCGTCTGCGCCCGCGACCGCACCCGCGATCGCGGCGTCGATCTCACCGGTATCAACTGGTTTCAGGACCCGGTGAAGCTCGCCGAGAGCCCCGACATCGACGTCTTCGTCGAGCTGATGGGCGGCGCCGGCGGTGCGGCGGAAGCGTCGGTCCGGGCGGCGTTGTCTTCGGGCAAGCACGTGGTCACCGCCAACAAGGCGTTGCTCGCCGAGCACGGTGTCGAACTCGCCCGCCTCGCCGAGAAGCGCGGCGTCAGCCTCAACTTCGAGGCGGCGGTGGCGGGCGGCATCCCGATCATCAAGACGCTGCGCGAGAGCCTCGCCGGCAATCGCGTCTCCCGCGTCTTCGGCATTCTCAACGGCACCTGCAACTACATCCTGACCCGGATGCAGGCGGAGCGGTTGTCGTTCGACATCTGTCTGAAGGAGGCGCAGCGGCTCGGCTACGCCGAGGCCGACCCGACCTTCGACGTCGGCGGCTTCGACACCGCGCACAAGTTGGCGCTGCTCACCTCGCTCGCCTTCGGCACCGAGATCGACGCGGGGTCGATCTCGATCGAGGGCATCACCGAGATCACCCTCGACGACATCGAGAAGGCCGACGAACTCGGCTACCGGATCAAACTGCTCGGCATCGCCGAGCGCGGTGCCGGCGGCGGCATCGAGCAGCGCGTGCACCCGACCATGGTGCCGAAGTCCTCGGCGATCGCCCGCATCGACGGCGTGCTCAACGCCGTGGCGGTGGAGGCGGATTTCGTCGGCAAGCTGATGTTGGTCGGGCCCGGCGCCGGCGGCGACGCCACCGCTTCGTCGGTGGTCTCCGACATCGCCGACATCGCCCGCGGCACGGCGCTCTCGACCATGGGCAAGCCGGCCGAGCACATGAGCCCCTACGTCGCCTCCAACGTCTCCGGCCATTCCGGCGGCTATTACGTCCGCCTCTCCGTCCACGACCGGCCGGGCGCCTTCGCGGCGATCGCGAGCCGCATGGCGGAGAAGGGGATCAGCCTGGAATCGATCGTGCAGCGGGCACGGCGCCCGTCGGCGGATGCGCCCGGCGAAGCGGCGCCCTATGAGGCGCAACCCGTGATCATGCTGACTTACCAGACGACCGAACGAGCGATAAGGGATGCACTGGCGCTCGTCGAGGCCGACGGGCACGTCTCGAGCCCCCCGCGTTTCATCCGCATCGAGAGCTTCTGAGCGGAAAGCGGACAGAAGAGGCCGAGACCGAGGGAGACCGACCCATGACCACGATCGCACCGACGCCCAAGCGGGCGGAGGAGAACGGGGCACTCGATCGCATCCTGACGCTGGAACTGGCACGGGTCACCGAGCGCACCGCGATCGCGGCGGCGCGGTTGCGTGGGCGCGGTGACGAGATCGCCGCCGACCGCGACGCCGTCGATGCGATGCGCGACGAGCTGAACCGGCTGCCGATCGACGGCACGGTGGTGATCGGCGAGGGAGAACGCGACGCGGCGCCGATGCTGTTCATCGGCGAGAAGGTCGGGACCGGCAAGGGCCCGATGGTCGACGTGGCGCTTGTGCCGCTCGAGGGTACCACCATCTGCGCCAAGAACCTGCCGAATTCGATCACGGTGATGGCTTTCGCCGAGGCCGGATCGCTGCTGCACGCCCCCGACGTCTACATGGACAAGATCGCCATCGGTCCGGGTTACCCCGCCGGCCTCGTCGATCTCGACCGGTCGCCGGCGGAGAACCTGAAGGCGCTGGCCGCGGCCAAGGGGGTTCCGGTCGGCGAGATCACCGCCTGTATCCTCGACCGGCCGCGCCACACCCGGCTGATCGAGGAGGTGCGGGCGGCCGGTGCCTCGATCCGCCTGATCGGCGACGGCGACGTCACCGGCGTCATCCACACGGCCGAGCCGGACGAGACCGGCATCGACATCTACATGGGCTCGGGCGGTGCGCCCGAGGGCGTGCTGGCGGCGGCGGCGCTCAGGTGCATCGGCGGCCAGATGCAGGGCCGACTGATGCTCGATCGGCCCGAACGGATCGAGCGGGCGCGGCTCATGGGCATCACCGACCCGCGCCGGAAATACGCGCTCGAGGACATGGCGCGCGGCGACGTGCTGTTCGCGGCGACCGGCGTCACCGACGGCAATTTCCTGCAAGGGGTGAAGTTCGGCCGCAACTGCATCACCACCCACACGGTGGTGATGCGTTCCTCGACCGGCACGGTGCGCTGGATCCGCGCCCGCCACATGCTCGGCGAAAAGGGACCGTGCTGAGCGGGTGAGGTCCCTGCGGTCCTCCGCCTTCTTTCCCGCGCTCGTGTCGGCGATGATCGACCTTTCGATTCGATCGCCGGAAGGACAGCCATGCCGCCGTTCGGCTTCGCCGAGGACGAAGGCCCCCGCACCGTGCTCGGGGTGACGCGCTCCGCCTCCGGGCGGACGTGGGTGGATCGGCTCGACTCGTCCTCCGCCTCGCTCGCCACGGCCATGACCCAGCGGCTCGGCCTGCCGGAGATCGTGGCGCGGGTGATGGCCGGGCGCGGCGTCGGGCTCGACGCGGCACTCGCTTTCCTCGATCCGACGATCAAGGAGCTGATGCCGGATCCTTCGACGGTCACCGACCTCGACGCGGGCGTCACCCGCCTCGCCGACGCGGTGGTGCGAGCCGAGAGGATCGCGCTCTTCGCCGACTACGACGTCGACGGCGCCACCTCCGCCGCGGTGATGCGGCGCTGGCTCGTCCAGGTCGGGCTCGATCCGATCGTCTACGTACCGGACCGACTGATCGAGGGTTACGGCCCCAACGTCGAGGCGATCCGCGGCCTCGCGGCGGCCGGCGCCGGACTGCTCGTCACCCTCGACTGCGGCTCGACCTCGTTCGAGGCGCTCGAGGCGGCGCGCACCGCCGGGCTCGACGTGGTGGTGATCGATCACCACCAGTGCGGTGTCGAGTTGCCGAAGGCCGCGGCGGTGATCAACCCCAACCGCCAGGACGATCTCTCCGGCCTCGGCCATCTCTGCGCCTGCGGCGTCGCCTTCTTGACCCTGGTCGGGCTGGCGCGCGAACTCAGGCGGCGCGGCTTCTTCCGGGCGCGGTCGGAGCCCGATCTCCTCGGCCTGCTCGATCTGGTGGCGCTCGGCACGGTCGCCGACGTGGTGCCGCTGACCGGGCTCAACCGCGCCTTCGTGGTCAAGGGGCTCGCCGTGGCGCGCCGGCGACGCAACGCCGGGCTGGCGGCGCTGTCGGCGGTGGCGCGGCTCAATGGGCCGATGTCGCCCTGGCACCTCGGCTTCCTGATCGGACCGCGGATCAACGCCGGTGGGCGCATCGGCGACGCGGCACTCGGCTCGCGACTGCTCGCCACCGACGATCCGGTGGAGGCCGAACGCATCGCCGCCGACCTCGACCGGCTCAACAAGGAGCGCCAGGTGATGGAGGCGGCGATGGTGGAGGAGGCCGACGCCCAGGTCTTCGCCCGCTTCGGTGCCGATCCCGGGCCGATCGTCGTCGCCTCCTCGGCCGACTGGCATCCCGGCGTCGTCGGTCTGATCGCGGCACGGCTGAAGGAGAAGTGGAACCGGCCGGCACTGGCCGTCGCCTTCGATCGCGGGCCGCTCGGCACCGGGTCGGCGCGGTCGATCGCCGGCGTCGATCTCGGCGCGGCGGTGCGAGCCGTGGTCGAAGCGGGGCTGGCACCGAAGGGCGGCGGGCACAGGATGGCGGCCGGGCTCACCGTCGAGGAGAACCGGCTCGATGCCGTGCGCGATTTCCTCGCGGCGCGGCTCGAGGCGACGGTCGCCGCCGCGACGGAGCGACGTGATCTGAAGGTCGACGGGGCGATGACCGCGGGCGCCGCCACGGTGGATCTGGTCGAGATGCTGGAGAAGGCGGGGCCTTACGGTTCCGGCCAGCCGGAACCGCTGTTCGCCTTCCCGGCACACCGCGTCGCCTTCGCCGACGAGGTCGGAACCGGGCACGTCAGGGTGTCGCTGACGAGCGGCGACGGGGCGTCGCTCAAGGCGATCGCCTTCCGCGCGGCGAGCGAGCCGATCGGCCGGACGCTCCTCGCGTCACGGGGGCGGGTGCTGCACGTGGTCGGGGCGCTCGGGCTGGACCACTGGCAGGGTGATGCAAGAGTGCAACTGCGCATCGTCGATGTCTGCGAACCGCGTTCGGCGACTTGAGGCCGGCGTGAAATTCCGATTTCTAGGCGTCGCATTCACCAATCGGTAAGGGTGGGGATTCGATCCTTCCTCCCGTGCTTCTCATGTCGGGAGTGGGGCCATGACGTCGATTGCGGAGACGGTTGCGGTGGTTGATACGGGAATGGGGCAGGCGGTCGCCGAGGCCGCGGGTGGGCAGGTCCACAAGGTGCGGGTTTCGCGGCGCGACCGTCGCATGGTGCGCACCGCACTCGGCATCATGGTGGCATTGGCGACCCTCGACGCGGTGCTCTATCTCGGCCGCTTCATCTGATCGAAGGCCGTTTCCACGGTCGACGATACCGAAACGCCGCCCCTCGGGCGGCGTTCTGCTTTTCCCGGTTCGCGGGTCCCGGTTCGCGGGCGCAGGCGCGGTGGGCCGCCGATCAACCGGTCAGTTCCGCCATCGCCGCGTCGAAGGCGACGACCAGCCGCTCGACGTCGCCACGTGTGGTGGTCGGGGCGATCAGCATCATGTTGTGGAACGGCGTGATGATCACGCCGCGCTCGATCAGGTAGAGGCGGAGCGCCCCTTCGATCTCGACATCGCCGATCCGGCCCGCCTCGCCACCGTCGCGCGGGCGGGTGGGCGAGAGCATGAACTCGACCCGGGCGCCGACCCTGGTCACCACCCAGGGCAGGCGGTGGCGGGTGATGGTCCGCTCGAGTTCGCCGGCGAGCAGATCGGCGAGGGCGATCATGTGGTCGTAGGCGCCGGCGGTCATCACCTCGCGCAGGCAGGCGCGCATGGCGGCGACGGCGAGGGCATTGGCGGTCAGCGTGGTGCCCATGCCGGAATAGCCGGGGGTGGCGGCGCGGGCGCGTTTCATGCCGGCGGCGACCGCATCGGTGAAACCGTAGACGGCGGCAGGGACGCCGCCGGCGATCGGTTTGCCGAGAACGAAGAAATCGGGATCGAGGCCGTGGGCGCGGGTGTAGCCGCCGGGGCCGGAGGAGATGGTGTGGGTCTCGTCGATGGCGAGCAGCGTTCCCGCCCGGTGCGTCAGGTCGCGCACGGCTTCGTGGAAGCCGGGCTCGGGCAGCACCATGCCGATGTTGGTCATCACCGGCTCGGTCAGCACCAGCGCGACGTCGCCGTCGGTCAGTTCCGCCTCGAGCGTGGCGAGGTCGTTGAAGGGGACGACGCGGGTGTGTTCGGGGAGGCTCCACACCTGACCCATCAGGCCGGGGCGGAGGATGGGGCGGCCGTCGCGCAGCCGCACATGGGTGTCGTCGACGGCCCCGTGATAGCAGCCGTCGAAGACCAGGATGTCGCGGCGGCCGGTGACGGCGCGGGCCCAGCGGATGACGGCGCGGTTGGCATCCGAGGCGGTCATGGTGATCTGCCACCACGGCAGGCCGAAACGGGCGGCGAGGAGGCGTCCGACCTCGGGCACGTGGACCGAGGGCAACATGCCGGTGATGCCGAGTGCCGCCTGTTCGGCGACGGCGCGGACGATCGGTTCGGGGGCATGGCCGAACATCGAGCCGGTATCGCCGAGGCAGAAGTCGACGTGCTCGTGACCGTCGGCGTCGGTGAGGATCGAGCCTTTCGCCCGCTCGAGGAACATCGGGAAGGGCAGGCCCCAGTCGCTCATCCAATGGAGCGGCACGCCGTCGTGCCAATGGGCGGCGGCCTGGCTCGCCAGCTCGGCCGAACGCGGTCGCCGGGCGGCGAAGGCGGCGCGTTCGCGCATCATCAACGCCGAAAGGCGAGCCGGAGACACGCCATACCGCCGCGCATTCGGATCACTCCCCGCGGGGAGCTGCGAGCGCGGAAGCTCGTGGTCGGTCATGGGTCACCTCGCCTTCTCGTCGGACGGCACCATGGTGCGGACGTCCGACGGGGAAGGCAACGGTGTCATCGCAAGAGGCCGATGGCGGTCAAGGCCGCCAGCATGAGCACGAGGCCGAGTTCGAAGGCACTGGGCGCCCCCAGATGCCCGACGATACGCTTGAACGCCTGCACGGTCGTGACCCGCAACGAAGAGGAGATGTCGAGCGCCGGGCTCGTGGGAGACCCTTACGCGCGGGACGTGACGTTAATATGAACAGGACTGCTCGAGAAGTGGATGTTCTCGAACAAATTCAAAGAATTGTCGGACGACGCGTCGAGCTTTCGCGGGTCGAGGGGCGCGCGGTGCCGTCACAGAGGGCGGCGGCGGCGAGGGGGCGACGTCGGAGGGTGTTTGCGACGGCTCGGGCAGCGGCGTAGCATTCGTCGACGAAGCGTCGAGGCGAGCAGCGGGGTGCGGTCGTGGCGGTCGACGAGGGCTTTTCGGTCACTCCCGCGACGGCGGTGCCGACGAGTGGGCTCGACCTCGCCAAGATCGCGTCGGGCCGCGTCGTCGAAGCGCGCGTCGCCTCCTTGGTCGAAGGCATCGTTCTGGTCGCCTCGCGCCACGGCACGCTGCAGATCGATCGCGCTGCCTTCGGTGACCGTCTTCCGGCGGTCGGGGATACGGTGCGCCTTCAGGTTCAGGCGGTGGACGGCGGAGGTCGGCCGGCGGTCACCGTGGTCGAACACACGCCCGCCGTCGGGGAGGTGGCGAAGCCGGCGGTGACGAGCGGCGAAGACCCGGTGCTGGTGTTGGCGCGGGCGGTGCGTGCCGCGGCGGCGACGCAGACCGGCTTGGCACCGCTCTACGCGACCCTCGCCGGCCTGGCGGCGGCGCCCGAAGGCCAAGTACCGGTGCCGGTGCGTGCGTTGGTGGCGCAATTGATGGGAAACCGGCTCGCCGACGCGACATCGCCGACCGCCGAAGCGGTGCGTCGCGCCTTCCTCGGGTCGGGGGTGTTCCTGGAGTCGCGCCTGACCGCGGCGCCGGAGCGTGCGACGGCGGCCGATGATCTCAAGGGGGCACTCCATTCCCTGCGGGCGGCGCTGCAGAGCTGGGTCGGGGGGGCATCGACCCCGCCGGGGACGACCGCGGTCGCGACCGGCGGTGGTGAACCACCCGTCGCAACATCGGTTCCGCGCGAACCGGCGAACCGATCGGCCGCATCGACCGGGCCTGGGGCGGGCGGTGACGACGTGGCCCGCGGCGACGTGGTCCGACCGGGGACGAGCGGTCCTCTCCCGTCGAGCGGTGACGCCGTGGTCCGGGGAGCTCTCGGCCGGTTGGCGGGCGCCGCCTACGGAGCCGTTGCGCCACAGACGCCGGCGGCGCGCGGGTCGGTGGCCACGACGGGTTCCGTGTCCGCTGCGGGTTCGAGCGGGTCTCCCCAAGCACCGCCGCCGGCGTCGACCGCCCCGACACCGACACCGACGACGATCGCGGCAGCGAAGCCCTCGATCGCGGGGGCCGCCGTCGATCCGACGACGACGTCGACCTTCGCGTCTCGGTCTCCGACCGCGGCGGTGGGGGCGGCGCTGTCGACGTCGCCGGCTTCGGCCGACCGACCGACGGGACCTTCGGGTCCATCGGTGCCGTCCTCGGTGCCGCCGCCACCGCCGCGCGGCGTCACGCCGAGCGCGACCGTCAACGCCGAAGCGGCGGTGGAGGACCCGTCGATGCGTGGCGGCGCGGTGACCGGCAGGGCGCCGCGGGAGATCGCGACTTCACCGCCGGGTCCCGGGGTGCCGGCGTCGCCGACCACGGGGGCGTCGCCCGCCGGGACGATCCCGCCTCCGCGGTCGAGCCCGCCGTTCGGCGGCCCTTCGACGGCGGCGAGGCCCGGTCCCTCCGGGAACCTCGGTCCCGTGCCGTCGGCCGGACCGGTGTCGGCATCTCCGAGCGCCGGACGGCCGACACCCGATGCGGCGGAGCCGCCATCGCCGTCCGGACCGGCCGCGTCCTGGTCGCCGTCGGCGGGGGCGGTGCCGTCGTCTCCGGCGGCGGACGAAACGGCCCGCTCATCGGACGCGATGCCGGCGGTCGCCGCGGCGACGGCGGATGCGGTGCCGTCACCGTCCGCTCCGTCCGCCGGCGTGGCCGAGGACGATGCCGTGTCGGCATTGTTGAAGGTGGTGGTGCGGGGATTGGAGATCGCCGGCAGCCTCACCGCGACGCGGGCGTCGGAGGCGGGCGAGGCGGCAGCGGCGCTCGCCGGGATCGGCGCGGAGCGCGAGTTGAAGCCGCCACCGCCGCGACGCGGGCAGGCACCGCGCGGGCAGGCGGCCCTGCCTGCCGAGGCGGTCGGATCGGGTGGGGTCGAGGACCTCGCCCGCCGGGCGCTGGAACGGACCGAAGGGGCGCTGTCGCGCATCCTGCTCGAACAGTTCGCCGCGCTCGACCGGCGGCCGGACGATCCGGCGCGGCCGGCGGAGAACGGGTTGCAACGGTCGTGGACGGTGGAGATGCCGCTCGCCACCTCGGGCGGGACCGGCGTGGTGCAGATGACGGTGGAGCGCGACGGCGGCCGGGCGCGCGGCGAGGGAGCGGCGGCTGCGCCGGCATGGCGGGTGCGTTTCTCGCTCGACGTCGAACCGCTCGGGCCGGTCCACGTCCAGATCGGCCTCGCCGGCGACAAGCTCGCCATCGGCCTGTGGGCGGAGCGGCCGGATGCGGCTGCGCAGCTCGGTGGTGATGTCGGCCGGCTCCAGGGGGCGCTGGAGGCGGCGGCGATCCCGGTGGAGAGCATCCATCTCGCCACCGGCCGACCGGCGTCGGGCGGGGCTCCGACGACCGCCGGGCGTCTGGTCGACTTAAAGCTCTAGAGCGAGGCCGGATCGGCAGGGGCGAAATCGTTCCGGGGGAGGGTGGACGGTGGCCGAGGACAGGGACGACGAGGCCCGACGACTGGCGGTGGCGCTGAAATGGGACCAGACCGGCGCGCCGGTGGTGGTCGCCAAGGGACGCGGCGCGGTCGCCGAGGCGATCGTCGCCACGGCCGAGAGCCACGGCGTCGCGGTGGAGGAGAATCCGATTCTCGCCGCGGCGCTCGCCCAGATCGAGCTCGACACCGAGATCCCCGAGCAGCTCTACAAGGCGGTGGCCGAAGTCATCGCCTTCGTGCTGCGTTCGGCGGGGAAGCGGTGAGGGGCGCGGACACCGGGAGCGGGCGCGTCAGGTGCGGCAGTGGTCGATCAGCCGGTCGAGGAAGACGGCGCACTTCTCCAGTTCGGCCTTCTCGATGAACTCGTTCGGTACATGGGCCTGACCGATCGAACCGGGGCCGACGACGACGGTCGGCATCCGCCCCATGGCGACGAACAGGCCGGCCTCGGTACCGTAGGCGACCTTGGTGTGGTCGTTGCGACCGGCCAGCCGCTTGGCCAGCACGGTGGCGTCGGCCTCCGGTGGGGTGTCGAAGCCGGGGAAGCCGTTGACGAGTTCGATCTCCACGCCGGTCGACGGGTCGCGGGCCTTCATCCAGGGTTCGACGGCGTCGCGGACGAAGGCGCGCAGCTCGTCCTCGAACGGCTGGTGATCGATACCGGCGAGCATCCGGAATTCGAACTCGAAGGTGCAGCGCTCGGGCACGATGTTGAGGGCGGTGCCGCCTTGGATGACGCCGACATGGGCGGTGGAGAAGGGGACGTCGTAGAGCGGGTCGCGGGCGCCCTCGCTCTCGAAGCGGCGGCCGATCTCGCGGATCTTGGCGATCACCTCGCAGGCCGCATCGATGGCGTTGACGCCCTGCGGGGCGAGCGAAGAGTGGCAGGAGCGGCCGTGGACCGTGACGCGGTAGCTCCACTTCGCCTTGTGGGCGACCACCACCGCCATGTTGGTCGGCTCGCCGACGAAGGCGGCGAGCGGCGTCACCGGCACCAGCTCGTCGATGCGCTCCAGGGCGTTGCGCACGCCGACACAGCCGATCTCCTCGTCGTGCGAGAAGCAGAAGTGGATCGGCTTCTTCAGGGGCGCCTCGAGCATGCGGCCGAGCTTCGACAGGCAGACCGCAGCGAAGCCCTTCATGTCGGAGGTGCCGCGACCGTAGAGGCGCGAGCCGACCTCGGTGAGCTCGAAGGGGTTCGTCGCCCAGTCCTGATCTTCGACCGGCACGGTGTCGGTGTGGCCGGAGAGGACGTAACCGGGTAGGTCGCGTGGACCGACCGTCGCCCACAGGCAGGCCTTGGTGCCGGTCGGGTCGAGCACACGCTCGTAGGCGACGCCTTGGCGGTCGAAGAGGTCCTCCATCCATTCGATCAGCGGCAGGTTGGAATTGCGGCTGGTGGTGTCGAAGGCGATGAGATGGGCGAGGATCTCGGTGGCGAGGGCGGTCATCGGGGCTCGTGGTCGCAGGAATCGGGCGCCGATCCGAGACGGCGGCGGCGTCCGCACTCTAGCGGCATTCCTCCCGGCGGCGCCAGAGCCGATGGCCGGAGCGAGTGGCGGATCGGGAGGGGGTCTCCGAGTCCGCCACTCGGCGGCGGGGTGCCCAACGGACCGAATGGGGAGGGCCGGTGGACCGCCGATCCCGGATCGAGGCGGGGAGATGCCGAAACGTCCGAGAGTCGCATTCGGTTCGATATCGATCGCCTTCGATGTCCGACAGCATCAGACCGTGGCGTCGAGCACCAGGGCGGTGACGCTCGAGGCGTTCGAGCTGCCGTCGGTGCCGTAGGCGGTGGTCGTGCCCTTCTTCTCCTGCAACTGCTTCAGGAAGTCCTCGAGCAACTTCAACACGTCGGTGGCCGACGAGGACGACGCGGACGAGGAGGAGGTATCCGAGCTTTCGTCCTGAGGCGGCGGTGGCGGCGGGCCGCCGGCACCACCCGGTCCACCGGGTCCGCCCTGCGGCGCGGCGGCGGCGAAGAGCTGTTTCAGCTCGTCGGCCTGATCGGAGGTCAGGGTGCCGGCTTCGACCTGCTGATCGACGAGATCGGAGATCTTCTGCTGCATCTCCTCCGGCTTCGGCGGACCGTCCGAACCGCGGGTCGGTCGGCTCGCCTGCATCGTCTCGTCGATCGCGTCGAGTGCCGTTTCCAGTGCGGTGCGGTCGCTCGCCTGAACGGTACCCGAAGAGATCTCCGCGTCGAGCTCCTTCTGAAGCCTCTCACGCGGCGACATCATCTGGTGATGTGACTGTGTGGCTGTGATGGACGTCATCTCGTGTCCTTTCGCATCGGCGGGGACTCTTCTGGGGCACCGCCGAAAGCGAGCTGACGAGCCCTCGGTTAACCGGGTGTTAAGGGATCGAGCCCGCCGATTTCCGTGTGTTTCCGCGGTCGCGACGGATACAATCGGATACAAAAATCCGAGTGCGAAAGTGGACGAGTGTGGCATTCCGAGACCATGACCGCGTCGCCTCACATTCTCGTCGTCGAAGATGATCGCGAGATCTCCAATCTCGTGACCCGTTACCTGCGCGCCAACGACTGTCGCGTGTCGCAGGCGGCGAACGGGCGCGCCATGGACCTCCATCTCGCCGAGGGGCGGTTCGATCTGATCGTCCTCGATCTGATGCTGCCGGGAGAGGACGGACTGGCGATCTGTCGACGCCTCAGGCGGGTCCGACGCATCCCGATCATCATGCTGACCGCCAAGGGTGACCCGCTCGATCGCATCATCGGGCTCGAGATGGGCGCCGACGACTATCTCGCCAAGCCGTTCGATCCGCGCGAGTTGCTCGCCCGCATCCGTGCCGTGCTGCGGCGGGTGCGCGACGCGGCGGAGGGGACGGCCGACCGAACGGCACGGCGGCACGGCTTCGCCGGTTTCGACATCGACGTGGTGGCGCGGCGGCTCACCGATCCCGGCGGTGCCGAGATCGCGCTCACCGGGGCGGAGTTCGATCTCCTGCTGGCATTGGTCGAGCGGCCGGGCCGGGTGCTGTCGCGCGATCGCCTGCTCGACCTCACCCAGGGACGCGCCGCCGGGCCGTTCGAGCGTTCGGTCGACATTCTGATCAGCCGCATCCGGCGTAAGATGGAGCGTGATCCCCACCGTCCGGAGATCATCCGGACGGTGCGCACCGGGGGATACATGTTCGCCGTGGATGTCGAGACCTCATGAGCACCTTCCTCGGTCGTCTGATGCCGCGGCGCATCGCTGCCCAGTCGGCGGCGGTGGTGATCGCATCGATGGCGCTGATCCATCTGGCGATCACCGCACATCTGTGGCTGGCGGAGAATCGGGCCGAAGACCGGCGCCGCGATTTCGTCCATGCCTGGACGCTCGTCCGCATGGTGACGGCGGCACCGCGGGGGGAGGAGCGCGAACGAATGCTCGCCGGCGTGGCGCGAGCCTATCCGACGCTCGAGATCGCCCTCTCGCGGTCACCGCCCGACGGTGTCGGCACGGCGCCCGTGGCGGAACGACGGCCGCCGCTGCCGCCGTTCGTCGCGATCGATCCGGGGGTCCGGGTGGTGGCTCTGGCACCGGAGGCGGGAGGCGCCGCGTCTTCGTCGCTCGGCGCCGGGCCGCCGGGGCCATTCGGCGGGCCGAGGGAGCTGCGCTTCGCCGTCGGGCTCGCCGACGGCGACTGGATCGTCTTCACCGATCGACCACCGCCGCCACCGCCCTTCCTCTTCGGACCGTGGGGGACGACGATCGTCTTCGTCGTGCTGTCGTCGGCGCTGCTCGGCCTGTGGGCGGCACGGGGGCTCGTCGGGCCGCTGCGGGCTCTCGCCGCCGCCGCCCGTGACTTCGACATCGAGGCCGATCCGGCGCCGCTTCCGGCGCGTGGCCCGGAGGAGGTGCGGGTCGCGGCCATCGCCTTCGAAGCGATGCGGCGGCGCATCCGCACCCTGGTCGAGGACCGCACCCGGATGCTGGCGGCGATGGGCCACGATCTCAGGACACCGCTCACGCGGCTCAGACTGCGCAGCGAATTCGTCGGCGACGACGGCCTCAGGTCCGAGATCCAGCGGGATCTCGCGGCGATGAACGCGATGATCGACGGCGCGCTCACCTATCTCGCCGAGGGGCGGCATCGTGAAGCCGTCGGCCTCGTCGACCTCTCCGCCACGCTGCAGACGATCTGCGACGGGTGGACCGATCTCGGGCGCGACGTCACTTTCGAGGGGCCGGAACATCTGGTGTGGCGGGTTCGGCCGCTGGCGATCGAACGGGCCTTCGCCAATCTGGTCGACAACGCCCTCAAGTTCGGGACACGCTGTGTCGTACGCCTGGGAGAGAGTGGTGATCACGTCGTCGCCACGGTCGAGGACGACGGGCCGGGGATCGCCGAAGCCGAACGCGAGGCGATGCTGAAGCCCTTCGTGCGCGGCGACACGGCGCGCAACATGGACGACAGCCGTGGCTTCGGCCTCGGGCTGGCGATCGTCAAGGCGGTGGTCGACGGTCACGGCGGCAGGCTCGGGCTCGAGGCGGTCGAGCCGCACGGGCTGCGGGTGCGGATCACGTTGCCGACCGCGGCACGTTGAAGGGCCGGCGAGACGGAGTGCGGTGGCGGCGGATCCGACCCCCGCACCTTCGCGTTCGTCGTGGTGACGCCGAACGCGGTCGTGCGGTGGCGGTGTGTCGTGCCATGGTGGAACCGATCGATCGCAGCGATCGGCGCTGGTCCCGCCGTCGGTGGGGGCGCCGTTCGTGGTGGGCGGGGGGAACCAGGCGAACGCCGGGAGGGCGAGATGCGCGGTGGGATCTTCGGAAGTCTGTCGATCGCCGCCCTCGGCCTCTGCATCGGCGGGGCGGCGGCGGCCGACACGGTGGTCGGCGGCCTGGCGTTTCCGCTCGACCCGCAGGTGTGGCAGGCGGAGGGTGATCGTCTCGTCTGCCGGGCGCAGGACTGCGACGGTGCGGCGGTCCGGGTGAGTCGGGTCGAAGCGCCGTGTGACGACGCGCTGCTCGCCTCCCTCGCCGAGGCGGAGACCGGGCGGGGCGGCAAGGGGGTGCGTATTCTGCCGGCCCGCGATCTCCATCTACGGGTGCTGATCGCGACCAGCCCCTGCCGCAGTCTGTCGGCCGATCCGGTGTTCGCCTGTGTCACGGTCGGCGGCGTCACCCGGCTGGTCACCACCGAGAGCGCTCGCGGCCATCGCTGTGCGATGCCGCTGGGTGCCCCGGCGCGGGTGCTCGACCTTCTCGGTCGGGCGGGGAAGCCGTGACGGGCCCACGCCGCCGTCGCCGGAACGCCCGGGCGACGACTCGGAGCGAAACCTCCGCCCGGCCCCGGGTGCGGTCGGGCTTCATCGCCGGCTCGTGAAATTCGGACTCGCCTCGACTTCATGAGCGTCGAGGCCCGACCGGCCGACGCTCATTCGGGCGTGCCTTCGCGCAGGAAATTTCGAAGGGGTCGAAACGGCGGACGCTCGGTATCACTCCGAAGCGAGAACCGACCGGCGTGGGCGATCAACGGCCCCAGCCCTGCCACACCTCCTTGGCCATCTGGGCGAGGATGGTGGCGAGCAGCAGGGCGTAGATCAGGAGCTGGGTGCGGGACGGTCTCATTCTCGCCTCGTCGCCGGGACGCGGTATCCGCTCCCTCATATGGGGCGGCGAGACGGCGTCGTCAGGGGCGGGCACGAAAGACGGTGGCGGAGACGGACGTGTCGGGGTGCGACCGTCAGTCGACCGAGCGCTTCAGCGCTTCGGTCACCATGCGTGCCGTCGCCACCGCCGAGCGGGTCCGGCCGCTTCTGAGCGAAGGCTGGCCGCCGGCCGGCTTCGTCCGCCAGCCGACCCCGGCGACGGCGACGATGCGGTTGCCGCGGAAATCGGTCTCGCAGACGATCAGCCCGCGTTCCGCCATGTAGGAGAGGAGCCAGCGGCCGCGCGACGGCGAGTGGCTGC
>CALMFH010000149.1 GCA_937864925.1 uncultured Alphaproteobacteria bacterium
ATGGCCTCGACCGGCGGCCGCTACACCGTCATCACCAAGGGCCCGCTCACCGGCGCCATCGCCTGCTCGAACTCGGGCGGCTACTGGGGCGCCGAGTTGAAGATGGCCGGCTGGGACATGGTCATCCTCGAGGGCCGGTCGCCGAAGCCGGTCTATCTCAAGATCGAGAACGATGCGGCCGAGCTGATCGACGCGTCCGAGATCTGGGGCACGTCGGTGTGGCACACCGAGGAGCACCTGAAGAAGAAGCATCAGGACCCGCTGATGCGCGTTTCCTCGTGCGGCCGCGCCGCCGAGCAGGGCTGCCTCTATTCGGCGGTGGTCAACGACCTGCATCGCGCCGCCGGCCGCTCCGGCGTCGGCACGGTGATGGCGTCGAAGAACCTCAAGGCGATCGCGGTGCGCGGCACCAAGGGCGTCGCCGGCATCCGTGACCCGAAGGCCTTCATGGAGGCGACCAAGGCGGGCAAGAAGGTGCTCGCCGACAACGCCGTCACCGGCCAGGGCCTGCCGGCCTACGGCACCCAGGTGCTGATGAACGTCATCAACGAGATCGGCGCCCTGCCGACCCGCAACCACAAGGACATCCAGTTCGAAGGGGCGCGGGACATCTCGGCCGAAGCGATGCGCGAGAAGCGCAAGGGCGACGGCAAGACCAACCTGATCACCAATCAGGCCTGCTTCGGCTGCACCATCGCCTGCGGCCGCATCTCCCAGCTCGACAAGACCCACTTCACCGTGGTCAACAAGCCGCAGTACTGGGGCGCTTCCGGCGGTCTCGAGTACGAGGCGGCCTGGGCGCTGGGTGCGGCCAACGGCGTCAACGATCTCGAGGCGCTCACCTACGCCAACTTCATCGCCAACGAGGACGGTTTCGACCCGATCTCCTTCGGCGCGACGGTCGGCGCGGTGATGGAGCTCTACGAGATGGGCGTCCTCACCAAGGAGCAGATCGGCATCGAGGCGCCGTTCGGCTCGGCCGCGGCGCTCGTCTTCCTCGCCGAGAAGGTGGCGTTGGGCGAGGGCTTCGGCCGCGAAGTGGCGATGGGCTCCAAGCGGCTGTGCGAGAAGTACGGTCATCCCGAACTGTCGATGTCGGTCAAGGGCCAGGAATTCCCAGCCTACGACAGCCGCGGCATCCAGGGCATGGGCCTGACCTATGCCACCTCCAACCGCGGCGCCTGCCACCTGCGCAGCTACACCGTGGCCTCGGAGGTGCTCGGCATCCCGATCAAGACCGACCCGCTGGCGACCGAGGGCAAGGCCGGTCTGGTCAAGGCCTTCCAGGATGCCACCGCCGCCTTCGATGCGGCCGGCATCTGCATCTTCACCTCCTTCGCCTGGACGTTGGCGGACGTCGCGCCGCAGCTGCAGGCGGCGTGTGACGGCGACTGGAGCCTGGAGAACCTGGAGAAGGTCGGCGAGCGCATCTGGAACATGGAGCGCATGTTCAACAACGCCGCCGGCTTCACCGCCAAGGATGACAGCCTGCCCAAGCGCCTGACCACCGAGCCGGCCAAGACCGGCCCGGCCAAGGGTCTGGTGAGCGGCCTCGACAAGATGCTGCCGGAATACTACGCGCTGCGCGGCTGGACCCAGGACGGCGTGCCGACCAACGAGACGCGGGTGCGCCTCGGGTTGTGATCGCCGTCCGAGAAGATCGGACCGCGCGGGGGCTGAACTCCCCGCGCGGTCTTCCTCGTCCGTGAATCGCCACCGGGAGCGACTTCCATGAGATACGTCATCCTCGGCAACGGTCCGACCGGCGTCGTCGCCGCCGAGACCATCCGCAAGAAGTGTCCGGACGACGAGATCCTGATCGTCGGCGACGAGCACGAGCGGCCCTATTCGCGCATGGCGATCCCCTACCTGCTGGAGGGCAAGATCGCCGAGTCGGGAACGCTGCTGCGCCACGAACGCGACCACTGGGAGCGCAACCGCATCGCGCTGGTCGAGGCGCGGGCGACCGCGATCGACGCGGTGGCACGCAACGTCACATTGTCGAACGGATCGGCGCTCGCCTACGATCGGCTGCTGATCGCCACCGGCTCGCATCCGGTCAGGCCGCCGATCCCCGGCATGGACCTGCCGGATGTGGTCTCGTGCTGGACCCTCGCCGACGCGCGCAAGATCCAGGAACGGCTCCGGCCCGGTGCCAAGGTGCTGCAGATGGGCGCCGGCTTCATCGGCATGATCATCATGGAGGCGATCGCGACCACGGTGAACAAGACCGGCGGCAAGCTCACCGTGGTCGAGATGGGCGACCGAGTGGTGCCGCGGATGATGACCCCGGCGGCGAGCCGTCTCATCACCGAGTGGAGCGAGAAGGCCGGCGTCGAGATCCTGTGCTCGACCCGCGTCACCGCCATCGAGCGCAACGTGCCGCACGGCGGCCTGCTCACCCCGGTCTTCAAGGACAAGAACCCCAAGGAACGGGTCACCGTCCACTTCGGCGACGGCAGCACCCGCAATTTCGACTTCGTCATCTGCGCCACCGGCGTCGCCCCGACGATCGACTATCTGAAGGGCTCCGGCGTGACGATCGGCAAGCTCGGCGGCATCGTCGTCGACGCCCACATGCAGACCACCGTGCCCGGTATCTACGCCGCCGGCGATTGCACCGAATCCGTGGACTTCTCAACCGGCGAGCACATGGTCAACGCCATCCAACCCAATGCCGCCGATCAGGCGTTGGTCGCCGGCGCCAACATGGCCGGCGGGTCGGCGGTGACCCGCGGCGGCCTGCGGATGAACGTGCTCGAGACCTTCGGTCTGATCTCCACCTCCTACGGTCAGTGGTGGGGCGCGGATGGCGGCGAGCACGTCGAAGAGGTCGACGCCGCCGAGTTCCGTTACATCCGGCTCGAGTTCAGGGGCGATCGGGTGATCGGCGCCACCGTCGTCGGCCGGACGCACCACATCGGTGCGCTGCGCGGTCTGATCCAGACCGGCGTGAAGTTGACGCCGGAGTGGAAGGCGCGGCTGATGGCCGATCCCAACAAGTTCATGGACGCCTATCTGGCCTGCGGCCAGTCGGCGGCCTGAGGGAGACTGCGAAAAAACACGTACGACACCCTTGACCCGCGCGGAGGCTGCGCCAGATCCGGTGATGACGGCGGGGCGACCCGCCGGACGGCCGGTCGAGGGGCTTGAGGAGGACCCGATGATCCATTCTCTTCCGATGAAGGGGCTGGTGGCGGAGACCGGACGGACCATCAGGATCACGTTCAAGCTGTTCGCCCTGCTCGAGCGCTATCTGCCCGACGGTGCGAGCCGCAACGAGATCCGCCTGTCGGTACCCGACGCCACGACGCCGGGTGCCATCATCGCCGCGCTCGACCTGCCGGTGGCACTCTGCGCCCTGGTCATCCTCAACGGTGTCTTCGTCCCTCCGGAGACCCGCGACACGCAGGTCCTGGTCGACGGCGATGTTCTGGCGATCTGGCCGCCGATCGCAGGTGGCTGATCGTTCCCATCCCCCGCATATCGACTCACCCCTGGTTCCGTCCGCGGAACCAGGGGTTCTTGTCGTGACCTACGAGATGGCGTTGACGGCGGCCGAGCTGCATCGCCTGGCAGTGCATCTCGAGGGCGGCACGGCGATGGCGCGGAGCGAACGCGCCGCGTTCGCCGAGCTCGGCGACGGTCGGCGGTGGCGGATCACGCTCGGGCCGGAACGCGAGCGACGCATCGCCCTGATCCGCTTCCCGATCTGCGACGCCGAGATCCGGCTCGAGGGCTTCGAGCGGCCGGCGGCCGAGGCCTTCGTGGCCCGCTTCCTCAAGGTCTTCCAGAAGGGCGGCGGCTGACGGCGGCGGGTCGTGACCGCCCTGCCCTGTCGGCGGTGATCGCGATCACACGATCAGTCGACCGCTTCGACCGTGACGGAGCCGCCTTCTCGGGCGGCGCGCGCGATCGCCTCGATCACCGCCAGGGTGCGGGCGCCGTCGAGGAGGCCGCATCGCGGTGTCTCGCCATGGCGGATCACCCGGCGGAAATGGGCGACCTGCTCGATCAACGGGTCGACCGGCTCGGGTGTGAGAAAGGTGCGCGCCAGCGGCTCCCACCATCCCGCCCGGTCGCCATAGCGCCACAGGGTCAGGTCGGGCAGCGACAGCGCCCCACGGGTGCCGGCGATGTGGAAACAGTGCTCGCTCTGGCGCGGGTAGTCCGGCGCCTCGCCCGAGGTCATCTCCCAGCTCCAGGGCGCCGCGGTGGTGTCCGAGAGCAGGAACGTGCCGAGGGCACCGTTCGCGAAGCGCACCAGGACCGCGGCGGTGTCCTCGACCTCGAAGCCGCGCCGAGCCGACGAGGCGATCGCCTGGACCTCGCTGATCTCTCCGACGATGGCGCGGATGAGATCGACGTCGTGGACGAGGTTGATCAGGATCGGCCCGGCGCCGGCGCGGCGGCGCCAACCGACATCGAAATAGTCGTCGGGCTTGAGGAAGAGGGTGAGACCGGAGACCGCCACCGGCGCGCCGATGTCGCCGCGGGCGACGATCTCCTGCGCGCCGCGGACGATCGAGCCGTGGCGGCGATGATGGCCGACGAGGACGGGGACCCCGGCGTCGCGCGCCGCCGGGATCATCCGTCGGGCGGCGGCGAGGTCGCCGGCCACCGGCTTCTCCACCAGGAGCGGCAGGCGATGGGCGAGGACGGCGAGGGTGCCGGCTTCGTGCAGTTGATTGGGGGTGGCGAGGATCACGCCTTCGGGACGGGTGGCGGCGATGGCGGCTTCGAGTTCGGCGAAATGCGGCGCGCCGCATTCGGCGGCGACACCGGCCGCGGCTTCGGCCGGATCGACGATGCCGACCAGCCGACAGGCCGGATCGGCGGCGACGCGGGCGGCGTGCACACGACCGATGAGCCCGGCGCCGACGAGAAGGATGCGGACGGGATCTTCGAACTCGCCCAGGTTCATCGATCGGTTCCTCCCTGCGGTCGCGCCGCTTCCTTCGCCGTCACGCTGCCGCCGTCTCGGTGAGCGTCCCGCCGAGGAAGAGCTGGCCGACGCGCGGATCGTGGAGGATCGTGTCGGCGCGGTCGAACATTCGGGTCCGGCCGAGTTCGAGCACCAGACCCCAGTCGGACATGGCGAGGGCGGAGCGGGCGTTCTGCTCGATCATCAGAATGGAAACACCCAGATCGCGCTGCTCGATGAGGAAACGGAAGGTCTCCTCCACCAGGAGCGGCGACAGGCCGATCGACGGTTCGTCGATCAGGATCAGCTTCGGATCGAGCAGCAGGCCGCGGGCGATCTCGAGCTGCTTCTGCTGACCGCCGGAAAGCGTGCCGGCCTGGACGGCGCGCTTCTCGCGCAGTGCCGGGAAGCGGTCGAGTGCCCTCTCGATGCGGGCGGGCATGTCGGTCAGATGGCGCCCCGCGGCGATGCCGCCGAGCTCGATGTTGTGGAAGACGGAGAGCTCGGGGAAGATGTTGCGGCCCTGCGGCACGTAGCAGATGCCGGCCTCGAGCAGGGCCCGCGGCTCGAGGTTGGTGACATCGCGGCCGTCGAACACCACGCGGCCCTCCCGTGCCGGAAGAAGCCCGAACAAGGTCTTGAAGACGGTCGATTTTCCGGCGCCGTTCGGACCGATCACGGTGGTGATCGAGCCACGTGGCACCGCGAAGGTGGTGCCGTTGAGGATGGTCATCTTGCCGTAGCCGGCGACGAGGCCTTCGACCTTCAGGATGGGGGCTTCGGTCATGGATCAGTGTCCCAGATAGGCTTCGACGACGGCGGGATCGGCGCGAACCTCGGCCGGCGTGCCCTGAGCGAGGACACGGCCCTCGGCCATGACGACGACGCGCGAGCACAGGCTCATGACGAAGTCCATGTTGTGCTCGATGACGACGAAGGTCGCCCCCTGCTCGCGGTTGATCGCCTCGAGCCGCTCCTTCAGCGCCGCCAACATGGTCAGGTTGACGCCGCCGGCCGGCTCGTCGAGCAGCACCAGCTTCGGCCCGGCCATGAAGGCCATCGCCGCATCGAGCAGCTTCTGCTGGCCGTAGGAGAGACCGCCGGCCTTCTGGTCGGCGAGGTGCTCGAGCTTGAAGAAGGCGATCATCCGGTTCGCCGCGTCGGTCAGACCGGCGTCGCCGCGGCCGAAGAGGCGGGTGAGCTTGGTGCCCCGGTGCTCCTGGCCGGCGAGGATGAGGTTCTCGCGCACCGACAGGGTCGGGAACACCTGGAGGAGCTGGAAGGTGCGGCTGACCCCGAGCCGGTTGAGCTGGGAGGGATAGAGCCCGGTGACCGGCCGGCCCTCCAGCAGCACTTCGCCGTCGGTCGGGGTGAGCTGACCGAGGATGCAGTTGAACAGAGTCGACTTGCCACAGCCGTTGGGGCCGATGATGCCGAGGATCTCGCCCTGGTTCACGTGGAAGTCGACGCCGTCGACGGCGCGAATGCCGCCGAAGTACTTCTTCATGCCCTTCACTTCGAGAACGCGGGTCATCGGGCCTCACTCCCTTCGAGCATCGGACGGGCGGCGTCGCGCAGGGCGGCGGCACGGCGCTGGGAGAGACGATCGCGAGCCCGCTCGACCAGGCCCAGGATGCCGGTCGGGCAGATCACCAGCAGCACCAACACCACCGAGGCATAGACGACCAGGTACCAGCCGCCGGTCACCCGCAGCAGTTCGGGCAGAACGAAGGAGAGGAAGGCACCGACGAAGGGCCCGAGGAAGAAGCCGGAGCCGCCGACCACCACCGTCAGCAGCATGACGAAGGAGGCGGAGATGGCGAAGGGGGCGGGATCGATGAACTCGACCAGCGGTGCGTAGAGCGCGCCGGCGAAACCGCCCCAGGCCGAGCCGATGGCGAAGGCCATCAGCGTGTAGGTGCGGATGTCGACGCCGAGGCTCGCCGCTCGCATCCAGTTCTCGCGCAGCGCCAGGAAGGCGCGGCCCCAGGGCGAGCGCAGTAGCCACCACATCGCCAACGACAGAACCACCGTCACCACCAGTACGAAGCGGTAGAACGGCAGGGCACGCGACAGATCGAGGCCGAAGATCACCGGCCGCGGGATGTTGGAGAAACCGTAGACGCCGCCGGTCAGCCATTCCTCGTTGCGGGCGACGAGGAAGACGAACATGGCGAAGGCCAGCGTGACGAAGGCGAGATAGTGGAACTTCACCCGGAGCGCCGGGAAGCCCAGCACCACACCGACGGCGAAGGACAGCGCCCCGGAGGCGAGGAAGGCGAGCGGCCAGGAGACGCCGAAGGTCTTGGTCAGGATCGCCGTGGTGTAGGCGCCGATACCGATGAAGCCCGCTTGCGCCAGGGATTTGAGGCCGGCGTAGCCGAGTGTCAGGTTCAGCCCCATGGCGGCGATCGACATCACCAGCCACAGCGAGACGACATAGAGGCCGTAGGCCTTGAAGCCGGCGGGGGCGAACCACAGGATCGGCGCGGCGAGAAGGATCACCGCCAGATTGGGATCGAGACGGGTCGTCATACCGTGCGCTCCTCGCGGCGGCCGAGGAGACCCTCCGGCTTGAACAGGATGAAGACGACGAGCAGGGCGAGCGGCACCGCGGTGCGATAGCCGGACGAGACGTAGGCGGCGGCGAGATTGTCGACGAGGCCGACGACGAAGCCACCGGCGAGTGCGCCGCGCACCTGATTGAAGCCGCCGACGATCGCCGCGATGAAGGCGGAGAGGCCGATGAACTCGCCGTTGGAGAACTTCGCCAGATAGATCGGCGAGATCAGATAGGAGGCGAGCGCCGCCAGCGCCGCGTTGATCAGGAAGGTCAGGAGGATCATCCGTTCGACCCGGATGCCGAGGATGCGGGCGACGGTCGGGTTCTGCGCGGTGGCCTGCATGGTGCGGCCGAGGCGGGTGCGATCGACGAAGAGCTGCAGCGCCACGATCGCCGCCACCGCCACGACGAAGACGGCGATGTCACGCAGCGAGACCGCGGCGCCGACGATCGAGACGACGCCTTCCGGCACCATCGAGGGGAACTGCGCCGCCTGGGCCGAGTATCCGTCCTTGGCGCCCTCCTTCATCAGGATCGACAGCGCCATGGTGGCGATGGCGAGCGGCAGCACACCGTGCTTGAGCATCGGGTCGACCAGGAAGCGCTTGAAGCCGAAGCCGAAGAGCGCCAGGAACGCCGCGGTCGCCACGATCAGCGCCACCCAGAAGGGCAGATGCAACAGGTCGCGGGCGGCGAGCGCCAGGATCGCCGGCAGCATGACGAACTCGCCCTGGGCGAAGTTGATCGTCTGCGAGGTCTGCCACACCAGGGTGAAGCCGATCGCCGCCAGGGCGTAGATCGCGCCCGTGGCGAGACCGGCGATCAGGAGTTGGATGAGCTGATCCATCGGGGATCCTCGGGGTTCGATGATGCCGCTGCGCCGTGACGCGACCCGTCGTACGGTGAATGCCGAGGCATCCGCCGCTCGGGCGTCTTGGTCGAGGTTCGAACTGGGGAAGAGACGGGCGGGAGGACGAAGCCCCCCGCGCCGTCAGGTGCGACACACGCCGTGGGAGTGCGGCGGATGCCGGAACCGCCACCGTGATCAGGGCGCGATCATCGGCAGGATCTTGGTGATGACCTGCTTGCCGTCCTTGACCTCGGCGAGGAAGCTCTCGCGGTCGACGTCGCCGACGTCGTTCCACTTCGTCTCGATGAGGATGCCGGGCACGTCCTTCGGCGAGATGCGGATGCCGTGCATCGTCTTCATCAGCGCTTCGCGATCGAAGGAGCCGTTCTTCTCGGTGGCGGTCTTGATCGCCCACACCGAGGTGTAGCCCTTTATGCCGTTGTGGTCGGACTTGTAGGCGTACTTGGCCTGGAAGGCGTCGGAAAAGCTCTTGAAGCCGGCGATCGGCGCATCGACCGACAGACCGACGTGACCCTTGACGCCGTTGGCGGCGTCGCCGGCCAGTTCGATCACCTTGGCGCCGAGCAGCGTCGTCTCGCCGACCAGCGGCTTGTCGATGCCCTGCTGCTTGGCGGCACGCAGGAAGCGGGCGCTCTCCTCTTCGTTCAGATAGACGAAGACGGCGTCGGCGCCGGAGTTCTTCACCTTTATGGCGTCGGCGGCGAAGTCGGCCTGACCGGATTCGGTGGCGATGTCGGCTGCCACCGCGATGCCGCGTTTCTGCAGCTCGGGGATCATCGAGTCGCGACCGCCCTTGCCGAAGTCGTTGTTGACCCACACCACCGCGACCGACTTGGTCTTCAACTCGTCACGGAACCAGTTGGCCAGCTTCGGCATGGCGTCGGCCTGGTTGAGCGAGGAGCGGAAGAGATAGGGGTTGCCCTGCTTGGTCAGCGAAGCCGCCTCGCCGCCGACGAACTGCGGCACGCCGGCCTTCTGGGCGATCTGCATCGAGGCGCCGATCGGACCGGAGAACACCGGTCCGAGGACGACGTAGGTGCCCTCGTCGATGGCGCGCTGGACGGCGGCGCGGGTGTTGCCGGGGTTGGTCTGGGTGTCGTAGTGGACGATCTCGATCTTCTTGCCGAAGATGCCGCCCTTGGCGTTGATCTCGGCGACGGCGAGGTCGATGCCGTTCCTCCAGTTGGTGCCGGCGGTGGCGCCGGCACCGGAGAGCTCGACGACGTCGACCAGCTTCACGGTGTCTTCGGCGGAAGCCGGAACGACGAAAGTGGCGGTGCCGAGCAGCACGGCGGCGAAGAAGGCTTTCATACGGATTTCCTCCCGATTGCGGACGGCTTCATCGACCGTCTCTCCTGGTGGCCGTGGTGGTCACCGCGGCCGGTCTGTTGCGAGGCCGGACGAGCCGGCTTCACAGGTATTCGACGACGTCGGCGCGCCGGCGCAACTCGGCGAGCGCCGCCATGCGGGCCGGCGCGTTGGCGGCGCCGTAGAGATCGTAGCCGCCCCTGCGGCTCACCACTTCGAAGAAGAAGCGATCCTGGAACGGGGTCGAGTAGAGGTGGAAGAACTCGGCCTCGCCGGCCCGGTCGTAGAGGATGCCGAGGCTCTGCATCTCGTCGACCAGCGTGTCGGAGAGGCCGAAGCGGGCGGCGACGTCGGCATAGTAGTTGGGTGCGATCGACAGGATCGGCGCGCCGGCGGCCTCGAGCGCCCGGGCCGCGGCCCAGATGTCGGCGGTCTCGAAGGCGATGTGGTGGACACCGGCGCCGGAATAGGTCGAGACCGAACGCGCCGTGGCGGTGCGCCGGCCCTCGGAGATGTTGAGCGGCATCCGGACCCGTCGCGACGCGTTCGACACGGCGCGCGAGCGCACCAGACCGTAGGGGTCGGGTAGGAGCCAGGTCGATTCCGGCTCGAGCCCGAGCGCGGCGCGGTGGAACAGCACCCAGCTGTCGAGATCGTCCTCGGGCAGTGCCTCGGCGACGTGGTCGATGCGATCGAGACCGACGGCGGCGGCGGATTTCGGCCCGGCGCGGACGAAGTCGTTCTCGAAGGCGTATCCGCCGCCGGCGTCGCGGCCGGTGAAGTAGACGAGGCTGCCGTCGTGGTTGCGGATGGCCGGGATGGTCATCTCGCCGGCGCCGATGCGGCCTTCGAAGCGCGCGGCACCGTAGCTCTCGGCGCGGGCGAGCGCGGACAGCGGGTCGTCGGCCTCGAGCGCCAGGGCACAGACCGAGGGGCCGTGCACCAGATAATAGGCCTGAGCGACACTGTCGCGCTCGGAATTGACGACGAAGCGGATGTCGCCCTGGCCCCACAGGTCGACGTCCTTGGAACGATGGCGGCCGAGCTTGGTGAAGCCGAAGGGGGCGAGCCAGGTTTCGAGTTCGGCGCGGGCACCGTGATCGACGGCGAATTCGACGAAGGCGAAACCACCGAAGTCGACCGCCGGCGGTGGATCGAAGAGCTCGACCCGGCGGCGCGGACGGCGGACGGCGGGCGCGGCCCCCGCGTCGCTCGCCAGCAGGCCGCGGGTCTTCTCCTCGAGCCACAACAGCGAGCGCATGGCGGCGCGGGCGGTGGTGCGCGGCGCGGCGCGGCGCAGGTCGTCGTTGAAGATCTCGAGGCTGATCGGGCCGGCGTAGCCGGCGCCGATCACCGCCGCGAGGAAGCCGGGCACGTCGAACTCGCCCTGCCCCGGCAGGCAGCGGAAGTGGCGCGACAGGGTCAGCGGCGTCATGCCGAGACGGGGCGCGTCGGCGAGCTGGACGAAGAAGATGCGCTCGCCGGGGAGGTCGGCGAGACCGCTGCGGTCGTCCGGCAGGGCGAGAGTGTGGAAGCTGTCGACGATCAGGCCGAGGTGGGGATGGTCGGCCTTCTCGACCAGACGCCAGGCGTGATCGAAGGTCCGGATGCGGGTGCCCCAGGCGAGCGCCTCGAAACCGATCTTGAGACCGCGCTTGGCCGCCCGTTCGGCGAGTGCCCGCAGTTGCGCGGCGGCGCGGTCGTCGTCGTCGAGGGCGTCCGGCGAAACGTTGGAGCAGACCAACATCAGAGGGGCACCGAGTTCGCCCATCAGATCGAACTTGCGCTCGGCGCGGTCGAGATTGCGGGCGAAGGTGGCGTCGTCGACGCCCTCGAGATCGCGAAACGGTTGGAACAGTTCGATGGCGAGGCCGAGATCGGCCGCCATCGCCGCCACCTGCCGGGGATTTCCGGGGAAGAAGGTCAGGTCGTTCTCGAAGATCTCGACGCCGTCGAAGCGGGCGATGGAGATCGCCTCGAGCTTCTCGGGCAAGGTGCCCGACAGCGAGACGGTGGCGATCGAACGCCGCATGTCGGTTTCTCCCTGAACCTCGGCCGCCGTTTCCCGGCGTGCCGTGCGCGCACCTCGCCGGCGCGGTCGCTTTCGTTGTCGGGCAATTTCCCGCATGTTCCGGTGAAGCACACGGGGCGGCCGTCATGTTCCGACATGACGAAAGTCACTTTTTACAATCGATTGAAATATCGGTCGGGGCGCGTCGGCGGCCCGCATACACCACGGATGGCCCGCCCGTCGCCCCACCCCGGATCGACCCTTCACCGCCGCGGCCTGCCGAGGGCCTTGACCGCCAGTTCGGTGCGGGTCTGGACGTGGAGCTTCTCCATGATGCGGCTGACGTAGTTCTTCACCGTTCCCTCGGCGAGGAAGACCGTATCGGCGATCTCGCGGTTGGAACGGCCCTTGGCGACGAGGGCGAGGATCGCCTCCTCGCGTTCGGTCAACGGCTCGTCGGTCGCGCCGCCCTCCCCGGCCACCGGCGGCTGCGGGCGAGCGCGGCGGAACTCCTCGAAGACTTTCCTGGCGACGAGCGGCGACAGGCGCGATTCGCCGCGCTTCACGGCGCGGATGGTGTCGAGGATCTCGTTCTCCGAGGTGTCCTTGAGCAGATAGGCCTGGGCGCCGGCGGAAATCGCCTCGAACACCAACTCGTCGGTGTCGAAGGTGGAGAGCGCCACCACCTGGGTGCCGGGATGTTCGGCGACGATGCGGCGGGTGGCGGCGATGCCGCCGAGGCGCGGCATCTGGATGTCCATCAGCACGATGTCGGGACGGTAGCGGCGGACGAGGTCGATCGCCTCGACGCCGTCGGCCGCCTGACCCACCACCTCGATGTCCGGTTCCATCTGGAACATGGTGGCGAAGGCGCGGCGGATCAGCTGCTGGTCCTCGGCGATGACGAGGCGAATGGTCTCGGTCGGGCCGGGGGCCGCGTCCGTCGCCGGGCCGGGTTCGTCGCTCGGGGCCATGGTGTCTCACTCTCCGACCGGGCGATGAGACCGCAGCCATGCACCTCGGGTCAAGCGCCCTCCCCCGGGCCGCCGGCCGCGTAACGACGCAGGCGTTCGCCGAGGGTGCCGGTGTGCAGTTCGAAGAGATGGCCGTCGTGGTCGTGAAAGTAGATCGAGCGCCCTTCGCCGGGAAGCCGCGACCGGCCTTCGCGCAGATCCAGGCCGAGGGCGTTGACGGCGGTGTGGTGGCGATCGTAGTCGGCCTCGGCGATGCGGAAGGCGACATGGTCGTAGCCGCGCGGGCCATCGCGCTCGCCCTGCATGATGGCGATCCAGATCGGCGCCGGCGCATCGGCGTCGCCGGGTTCACCACCGACCAGGAAGAAGCGTTCCGGTGACAACGAGAAGGTCGCCTCGCCGCTGTCGTAGACGCGTTGGGCGCCGAGCACGGCGGTCAGGATCTCCTCCATGCGGTCGAGATCGCGGACGACGAAGGTGATGTGGCTGAGACCGAGGACCATGGTCCATCAGAACCCGGACCGACGGGGAAGGCAACGGCCGGTCGCACCGGACGGAGCGATCGGATGACGGCGACGGCGATCGCGATATGATGCCGGCGGCCCCCCGTTCCCCCCTGCCGAGGAGACACCCCATCACCGCCCTCGCCCCGGCTCCTGCGACGCGCACCGGCCTGCGGCCGCTGCGCCTCCTCGCGGCGCTCGACCCGCGGCGTCGGGTGGCGGCGGCGATCGGCTGGTCGATCGGCGCTGTGTCGGCGATCGTCGCAGCTGTGGTCGGGGCCTGGACCATGGGAGAGGCACGACGGGCGATCGAGGGCGAGATCGGCCTCGTCTACGCCGCGCACGCCCAGCGTCTGGTCGAGACCATCGACGCCAATCTCGCCGGCCGACGGCAATGGGTGGCGGCCTCGGCGACGCTGATGGGGGCGCGCGTCGGTGCCCTGCCGCAGGCCGACATCGGGCAGGTGCTCAGCGACCTGAAGGGGGCGCTCAAGGAGATCGAATGGGCCGGCGTCGTCGACACTCAGGGCGTGGTGATCGCCGCCACCGACGACGTCCTGGTCAATCGCTCGGTCGCCTCGCGGCCGTGGTTCACCTCCGGCTTCCTCGGACCCTACGTCGCCGACGTCCACCGCGAGGTGATGCTCGGCCGCGATCTCCCGGGGACACGCGGCGGCGAACCGCTGCGCTTCGTCGATCTCTCGGCGCCGATCCGCGACGCCACCGGCGACGTGCTCGGGGTGCTCGGCGCCTCGCTCGGACGATCGTGGATCGAGGGGCTGGGGTCGACCACCCTCGACGGGCTGCGCAAGTCGCGCAAGGGCATCGAAGTGCTGGTGGCGGGTCGCGACGGCACGGTGCTGCTCGGCTCGGAGCGGGTGCCGGTGGGGACGCTGATCGACCTCTCCAAGTACCACGGTGAGGACGGTTGGCGGGTGGAGGACGGTCAGCTCACCGGCGTCGCCCGATCGCGCGGTTTCGCAGACTTCGGCG
Source organism: uncultured Alphaproteobacteria bacterium (assembly GCA_937864925.1). GTDB lineage: Bacteria > Pseudomonadota > Alphaproteobacteria > Rhizobiales > Ancalomicrobiaceae > CALBKH01. The sequence goes on from CALMFH010000149.1 coordinate 14,148, forward strand.
GCCTCGGCTGGTGGGTGCTGGTGCGCGAACCGACCGCCATCGCCTTCGCTCCGGCGGGGCGGACGGCGGCCGGCATCTTCGCGGCGATCGCCGGCGGCGGTGTCTTCGCGGCTCTGATCGGCGCGTTGGTGGCGGCTCGGCTGATGCGGCGGCTGAAATCGGTGGCGGAGGCCGCCGACGACCTGCGCCTCGGTCGCGCCCAGGCCTTCTCGGCGCTCGACGGCGAAGACGAGGCGGCACGCATCTCGCGTTCGCTCGGGGCGCTGATCGCCACGCTGCAGACCGCCAACACCGAACTCACCGACCTCAATTCCGAACTCGACGCCCGAGTTGCGGCGCGCGCCCGCGAAATCGAACGCATGGAGCAGGAGAACCGCTTCGCCGCGGTGGTGCGCGAACGGCTGCGTATCGCCCGCGACCTTCACGACACGCTCGCCCATTCGCTGCTCGCGCTGCTCACCCAGATCCGCCTCGCCCGCCGCCTCGTCGGCGACCCGGCACGGGTCGACGGCGAACTCGCCGCGGCCGAGGAGGTGGCGCGCGAGGGCATGACCCAGGCGCGCGACGCGGTGATGCAACTGCGCTATTCGCCGGTGCGCGACGACGGTCTCTCCGAGGCGTTGCGGCGCATGGTCAAGCGGCTGCGCGACCGCATCGACATCGAAGTGACGGTCGCGGTCGACGATCGCGCCACCCCGCTCGCCGACCGCACCACCGAGGCGGTGTTCCGCATCGTCGAGGAGGCGGTGCGCAACGTCGAGAAGCACGCCGAAGCCCGGCACATCGCCATCACGGCGCGGGTGATCGGCCGCGAGGATGGCGACCATCTGGTGGCCGAGGTCGTCGACGACGGTGTCGGCTTCGACCCGCAGGAGACGCATCACGGCCACTTCGGTCTGGTCGGGGTGCGCGAACAGGCCGACCTCGCCGGTGCGACGCTGGAGATCGATTCGCGGCCCGGCGAGGGCACCCGCGTCGCCGTCGACGTCCTGCTCTGAGCGCGACGAGCGGATGTCGGCGCGCGCCGGCTACGGCGCCCCGCGCGCCCGATCCCTTTCCGCGTTTCCTTTCGCGCCCTCCCCGCATGGCGCGTTCGATCGTGGCCCATTCCTGCACGAATCGAATGGAACCGGCAGCGAAATCACATTGCATCGAAAACTGGAATACTATTCCATCTTTGGTGATGCGGCCCGTCGGGTCGTGAACCGAGGGGACTGCGACCGTGGTGTTGCGGGTGGACAGGATCGAGGGCGGATCCGGATTCGACGTCGCGGTGATCGGAACCGGCGCAGCGGGGCTGGCGGCGGCGCTGTTCGCGGCCAAGCGCGGGGCGCGTGTCCTGGTGCTCGAGCGCACCGAGCATGTCGGTGGCTCGTCGGCGTGGTCGGCCGGCACCGCCTGGCTGCCACTCACCCGCCATGCCGCAGTCGGCGCCGGCGACGATGCGGCGACGGTGCTGGAGTTCCTCGACACGGCGGTCGGCAATCGCAGCCCGCGGGCGATGCGTGAGGCGTTCGTCGCCGCGGCGCCACAGGCGGTGGCCGAGCTCGAGGGCGACACGCAGGTGCGGTTCCGCGCCCGCGCCTTCCATCCTGACTACATGTCGGACCTACCCGGGGCCACGCCCTGCGGGCGGGCGATCGAGCCGCAGCCCTTCGACGGCCGGCTCCTCGGCGACAACCTGCGCCTCGTCCGGCCACCGATCCCCGAGTTCACCCTGTTCGGCGGGATGATGGTCGACCGCGACGACATCGGCCACCTGCTGAAGGCGACGAAGTCCTTCGCCTCGTTCCGCCGCGCCCTCGGCCTCCTGGCCCGCTACGGGCACGATCGCCTCACCCACTCGCGCGGCACCCGGCTGGTGATGGGCAATGCGCTCATCGCCCGTTTCCTCGCCTCGCTCGCCGACCACGACGTGACCCTGCTCACCGGCGCCGAGATCGGCCGCCTCGACCACGATGGCGCCCGCGTCACCGGTCTCGGTTTCAGCCATCGTGGCCGCGAAATCTCGACGACGGTGCGGCGCGGTGTGGTGCTGGCGAGCGGCGGCTTCAATCGCCATGCGACCCGCCGCGGCGAGCGACTCGGGACCGATCCGGCATGGTGTCCGGGCGCGCCCGGCCACACCGGGGCGGCGCTCGATCTCGCTCTCGGCCTCGGCGCCCGCTTCGGCGCCGGCGCGCTCTCCGATGCCTTCTGGGCGCCGGTGTCGACCCGCCGCCGCGCCGACGGATCGTCGGCGGTCTTCCCGCATTTCCTGCTCGATCGCGGCAAGCCGGGGATGGTCACCGTCGACCGGAGCGGCCGGCGCTTCGTCAACGAGTCGACCTCCTACCACCTCTTCGCGCTCGCCATGTGCGACGCCGGCGCCGTGCCGGCTTTTCTCGTCACCGATGCGGTGGGGCTGAAGCGATACGGGCTCGGCATGGTGCGGCCCGGCGGCGGCACCGCCCGCTTCCTCGCCGACGGCTATCTCACCACCGCCGCGACCCTCGACGAACTCGCCGCGAAGCTCGACATCGACGGCGACGGGCTCATGCGCACCGTCGCCGACATGAACGCCTACGCCATCACCGGCATCGATCCCGACTTCGGCCGCGGTTCGACGGTCTATCAGCGGGCCAACGGCGACGCGACCCATGGGCAGAACCCCTGCCTCGGGCCGATCGGCGCGGCGCCCTTCTACGCGGTCAGGCTGTGGCCCGGCGACATCGGCGCCGCGACCGGCCTCGTCACCGACGGCCACGCCCGGGTGCTCGACCCCGACGACCGACCGATCGGCGGGCTGCACGCCGTCGGCAACGACATGCAGTCGATCATGGGCGGCACCTACCCCGCGCCGGGCATCACCCTCGGCCCCGGCATCGCCTTCGCCTGGGCCGCGGCGCGGCATCTGATGGGCGAGGCGTGAGGACGGCGGCACGAGAGGGCGGATCCCCCGACCTCGTCTCTGCTCCGAAGAGGCCTCACGGCCGTTCGGACGGTCGGTGATCCGGTAGCCGACGCGCCGCGTCGTGGACGGTGCGGACCCAGGCCGCGGTGCCGAGGCGGGCCCGGCGGACGTCGTTCGGCACCTCGCAACTGACCGGAATGTCTGCCGGCAGCCGATCGAGTATCCCGGAGAGATCGATCGCCCCCTCGCCCGGCGGTAGGCGGGCACGGCGGGCGTCGTGGATCAGGCCGTCCGCCGTCGCCGGGATGGTCGCCGGTGCATCGCAGATCTGGACGTAGTGCGAGCGCCCCGCCGGGATGGCGGCGATGTCGGCGAGCGTCGTCGCCGATCGGGCGACATGCAGGGCATCGACCAGGACGCCACCGTTGGGGCGGCCGGCGGCTTCGACGATCCGGAGTGCCGTCCGCGCATCGCCGACCGGCACCCAGGGCATGAACTCGAGATCGCAGGTCAGGCCATAGGGCGCGGCGAGATCGCAGAGCGCGGCGAAACCGTCGATCACCCGCGCCTCGTCGGGATGATCGCCGGCGACCAGCACCGCCCGCCCCCCGAGCCGCGCCCCGACCTCGAGAAACGCCTCGTGGTCGCGCGGCCGGAAACCCTCGCCGATGCGCAGGATCTCGAGATCGAAGACGCCGACGCCGGTGGCGGCGATCGCCGCTTCGGTGTCGCGCAAACCCCGCGGATCGTCCATCAGGCGGTGGGCGATGCCGCCCGGCGCGGCGGGGAGCAGCCTCAGTCCGACCGCCGCGAACCCCACCTCGGCGGCGAGGCGGACGAGATCCGCCGGGGCGACGTCGAGGGCGGTCAGATGGGCGAGCGACAGGGTGCGGGCCACGGGCGCGTCCTCAGGTGAGCGGCGAGATCGCCGTCGGCAGGGCGACCGCCGAGCGCATGTCGGTGGTCAGCCAGTCGGGCCCGCCCTTCGGCGGCCACGCCCCGACGGCGACCGCCTCGGCGCGGATCGCGGCACGAGCATCGAGGCTCTCGAAGGGCCAGATATGGGTGAAGCGCGGCGCACCGTCGAGGGCGTACATGGCGATGACCAGCGGCGACAGCTTCACCCGTTCCGGCACCGCCGCCGCCCAGGCATCGATGGTCGGCTGCATGCCGCCGAACTTCGGCCGATAGGTGCGGAACTCGTAGACCTTGCCGTAGGCGCCGCGCACCACCGGCCCCATGAAGGGGAAGGGCGCGTAGGATTCCATCGTCAGGTCGGTCAGATGCTCGGCGACGTTGAACGGGTTCGACGCCAACATGCCGCGTCTGCGCTCGGCCGACAGCGCCGCCTCGTCGTCGAAGCCGCGCAGCACGATCAACTGGTTGAGCGGGCCGAGATCGGTGGTCCAGCAGCCGAGCAGCCGGCCCGTCGCCGCCGTGTCGTTCACCCAGGTTTCGACCGCGCCGACCGCGCGTCCCATGCTGCCGAGTTTCAGGGTGAGGGTGGCGATCTCGTAGAGCATCTCGGAATCTCCGGCATTTCGATCAGGTGGCGATGGATGGGAGGTCGGCCGGCGGCAACGGCCGGTCGGCAGCATGATGGGCGGCGATGAAGCCGAAGGTCATGGCGGGGCCCAGGGTGATGCCGCCGGCCGGGTAGCGCCCGGCCATGATCGAAGCCATGTCGTTACCGACGGCGTAGAGGCCGGGGATCGGCACACCGGCGCGATCGAGGACGCGGCCGTCGGCGTCGGTGGCGAGGCCGGCGAAGGTGCCGAGACTGCCGGGGACGATCTCGACCGCGTAGAACGGCGCCCGCTCGATCGGCGCGACGCAGGGGTTGGGGCCATGGCCCGGATCGCCCTGGATGCGCTCGTAAGGGACCGAGCCGCGGCCGAACTCCGGATCCTCACCGCGTCGCGCCCCGGCATTGTAGCGGGCGACCGTCGCCTCGAGCCCGTCCGGATCGATGCCGCATACTTTCGCCAGGTCTCGCAAGGTCCTGCCCCGCTTCAGATATCCGCTGCGGAGCCAGGGTCCGAGCGGGAACGGTCGCGGGCGGGTGTGACCGAGCCCGTAGTGGCGTTGGAAAGCGTGGTCGACGACGAGCCAGGCACGCGGCGCCTCACCAGCGGGGGTGGCGGCGAAGAGGCCGTTCATCACGTCGTGATAGCTCCCCGCCTCGTCGACGAAGCGGCCGCCGTCGCGGCCGACCGCGATCAGCCCGGGTTTCGCCCGCTCGACCAGGTGCGGGAAGGCGCCGATCGACCCGTCTCCCCGCTGCACCAGCGACACCGGCGCCCAGGCGCCGGCGTGGGCGCCGACCTCGATGCGGCCGCCGGCGTGCTCACCGAGGCGCAGGCCGTCGCCAGAATTGGCGGGGGGCGCCGCCGAGCAGTGCTCGACCCCGGTCGGGGCATGGGGAAAGAGCGCCGCCTTGCGAGCGGTGTCGTGGGGAAAGCCGCCGCAGGCGAGGACCACGCCACGCCGCACCCGGATCTCGCGCGCCGCCCCGTCGGCAGCGACGCGCACCCCGGCGATGCGGACGCCGTCGCGGATCAGACCGACGACCGGGGTCGCGACCAGGATGTCGACGCCGCGATCGAAGGCGGACCGGGCGAGCCGGGCGACGAGCGCGTTGCCGGCGACGAGCTGTAGGCCACGGCCGACGACGAGACGATCGACGGCATGGCGAGCGAGGCGGCGGACGACATGGAGGAAGGAACGCAGACTACGCGTCGCCTCGAGGAAATGGCGCAGATCCGCCCCCGAGGCGATCCCCATACCGAAGGGTGAGAGGAGATCGAGAGGCGGCCGCAGGTCCTCGAGGCGATCGCCGAGGATGCGGCCGTCGCACGGCTCGGCGCAGACCGAGCGGCCGCCGGTTCCGGCCGACGGGGTGCGACCGTGGAAGTCGGGGATGGTGTTGCCGCCGAAGAAGCGTACCGCCGTCCGCTCCTCGAAGAAGTCGACCATCCGGGGGGCCTGCTCGAGGAAGCGGTCGACACGGGACGCATCGAAGCCGTTGCCGAGTTCGTGTTCGAGATAGGCGCGCGGCGCGGAGATCGGCTCGTCGATGCCGGCGGCGCGGGCGTGACGATTGCGCGGGATCCACAGCCAGCCGCCCGACCAGGCGGTGGTGCCGCCGAACCGCTCCGCCTTCTCGAGCACCACCACCTCGAGCCCGAGATGAGCGGCGGTGACCGCCGCGGCGAGGCCGGCGGCGCCGGAGCCGACGACGACGAGGTCGACTTCGCGCGGAGGGTCGGGGCGACGGCGCGTCGGCATGGGGCGATGTCCTGGTCGCGACGTCGGTCAGGCGAGGGTCGGGGCGCGGCTGCGGAAGAGCGGCGAGGCGGCGCCGGCGATACCGAGTTCGGCAGCGGCGGCGACGAGTTCGGCACCGATGGCGGCGATGCGGTCGGCGCCGAAGCGCACACAGGGGCCGGCGACCGAGATCGCGCCGAGCAGGGCGCCGTCGGGGGCGACGATCGGGGCGGCGATCGCGGTCATGCCGGCGGTGAAGGTCTCGATGGTCACCGAATAGCCGCGCGCCCGCGTCTCGACCAGGGCGGCGGAGAGGGCCTTGGCGGTGGTCGGGGCGTTGGGGCCGAAGTCCTCCGGCCGGCCGAAGCCCTGGCGGGCGACCTGCATCAACGCCTGTTCGTCGCTCATCGTCGACAGGATCGCCTGACCGGCGGCGGAGCACGAGAGCCGCGCCACCTGTCCCTGGTCGGGATCGTAGCGCAGGCCGGAGCGGGCGCCCTGCGCCTTGGCCACCCAGGTCAACACCTCCTCCTGCCATACCGACAGTCGGACCAGTTCGCCGGTCGCCTCGGCGAGGCGGTCGAGCAGCGGCTGGGCGATGTCGACGACGCCGGCAGCGGCGAGATGGCCGAGGCCGAGGGCGGTCATCCGCAGGGTCAGGGCGTAGTCGCCATGATCGCGGGTCTGGCGCACCCAGCCGAGGCGGACGAGATCGGCGAGCAGGCGGTGGCAACCGCTGCGCGGCATGTCGAGGCGATCGGCGATGGTGGCGAGCGGCAGCCCTTGCGGCGCCGTCGCCAGGGTCTCGAGGATACCGAGGGTACGTTCCAGTACACCGCTCATGTCGAACCTCTCCGTCTCCCTCGCCCGAGTCCCCCGGGCGGCGTCTCCGTCGTCCGTTCTGCGAGGGCAGCCCGCACCTGGCGCCGCTCGCTTCGGCCTCCGAAGCGCACCCGGCCCGAACCAGCGCGCCGAACTTCGGCGGCGTTGCGACGAATGTGATGGAACTGGATTTTTATGTTGAATGCAATTCCATTCCATGGAAACCAGGACGAGACGGCGGATCCGCCGGTTCGGACCGTTCGATGCCGGGATGCGGCGTGACGGCCGAGGTGAGCGGTGTCGCGCCGGCGAGCCAAACGACCCGAGCCGGCGATCGCAGAGTGCCCGCCGTCGCGAGGACGGCCACGACGCACAGACGAGGAGCGCGACCATGGCGATCGAACTCGACGGGGCCACCCGGCTGGTACCGATCGTCGGCGACCCGATCGCTCAGGTGAAGTCACCGGCCGGGATGAGTGCCGCCTTCGCCGAAGCCGGACGCAACACCCTGGTGGTGCCGGCCCATGTGGCGCCGGCGGATTTCTCCACTTGGATGGCCGGGCTCGCCGTCATGCGCAACGTCGACGGCCTGATCGTCACCATTCCGCACAAGTTCACCGCGCACGGCCACTGCGCCACGACATCCGAGCGCGCCCGCTTCCTGCGAGCCGTCAACATCCTGCGGCGCAATCCCGACGGCTCGTGGCACGGCGACATGTTCGACGGGCTCGGCTACGTCACCGCGGCGAAGAAGGCGGGCTGCCGCTTCGTCGGCGCCTCGGTACTGCTGGTGGGGACCGGCGGCGCCGGCACGGCGATCGCGCAGGCCGTGGCGGCGGAAAGGCCGGCGCGACTCGCCCTCCACGATGCGGATGGGGTACGACGTGACGATCTGGTCGCCCGGCTCGTGGCGACCGGGGCGACAGTCGTGGCGGGACGCGCGGATCCACGCGGCTTCGACGTGGTGCTCAACGCCACGCCGCTCGGGATGCGGGCGGGCGATCCCCTCCCCGTCGACGGATCCGGCCTTTCGCCCGCGATGTTCGTCGGCTGCGTCGTCACCGAACCGAAGGTACCGCCGTTGATCGAACGGGCGCGGTCCCTCGGCTGCCGCACCATCACCGGCGCCGACATGTTCCGCGAAGTGCGCGACCTGATGCTCGCGTTCCTACTCGGCGCGGAAGGCTGATGCCGACCGACCGCATCGCCGCTGCCGTGCCGTTCACTGCGGTCGCTGTTCGGCGCGGATGCCGTCGCGGACGGAATCGCTCGGATGGAGCACGACCTGTTCGCCCTCGGCGAGACCGGAGACGACGCGGGCGAAGCGCTGATTGCGCTCGCCGATCTCGATGCGTTTCAGCCGGGCACGGCCGTCGACCACGGTGAAGACCGCCCAGCTCTCACCGGAGCGGAAGAGCGCGCCGATCGGTACGGTGGCCACCGCCTCGCCGCGCCACACGACGATGCGGGCGACGATGCGGAAGACGTGGCCGAGGCGGCTCCACTTCTCCGGCGGATCGACGAAGTCGAGCACCACCTTGACCCGCTGTTCCTCGATGCCGAGCGCCGAGACCTTGGTGTAGGCGGTCGGCTCGACCCGGCGCACCCGGGCGGCGAGGGTCCCCTCCCCGCCCCAGCTCTCGATGCGGGCGGTCTGGCCGGACGCGACCCGGACGGCGTCGCGGGAGAGCAGGTCGACGACGATCTCGAGATCATGCGGATCGCCGATCTCGACCAACGGGCTGCCGGCCGGCACCACCTGTTCGCTCTCGGTGATGAGCTTCAACACCCGGCCGTTCACCGGTGCCTTGACCTCGATGCAGCAGGCCGAGGACGGCTCGCCCCCCTGCCCCGGCTGGATCAGTTGCGCCCGGGCGCTCTCCAGTTCGCGGCGGCGGACGTCGAGGGTGGCGAGCGCCGAGGCGACGGCGCTCTCGGCCGTGGCGACGTCGAGCCGAGCCTTTTCGAGGGCGCGTTCGGCGATGGTCTGCCGTTCGGCGAGTTCGGTGGCGCGGCGCAGGTCGGCACGGGCGAAGGCGAGTTGCGAGCGGGCCTGATCGACCTGCGCCTCGGCCAGCGACACCGCCGATTTCGCCGCTTCCACCGCCGCTTCGGCGACACGGCGGGAACGGGCGTCGAGGAAGACCGGGTCGCCGGGTTCGAAGCGGGCGACCACCGTCTTCTCGGCGACCACCGCATCACCGACGGTGAGCGGGCTCCTCAGCATCTTGCCGGCGGTCGGGGCGGAGATGGTGTAGACGTCGCGGATGCGGGTGACGCCCTCGTCCTCGACCGTCACCTCGAGGGTGGTGCGGCCGATGGTGGCGAGATCGACCAGGACCGGGCGCGGCCACAGCGCCCAGGCGAAGAAGCCGGCGACACCCAGTGCCGCCGCCGCCCACACCAACCGTCTCGTCCAGCCGTTCGCCATGGTCATTCCCGCGTCTTGAGGACCTCGATGAGGTCCAACCGGTCGATGCGCCGTCGGACCACCGCCGCCGAGGCGAAGGCGGCGAAGATCACCACCGCGCTCGCCCAGGCATAGACCTCCGGCCCGACCACGATCGGCACCCGATAGAGCTCGCTCTCGAAGGCTCGCACCATCGCTTCGGCGATGCCGCGGCCGATCACCCAGCCGAGCGGTTGCGCCGCGAGCGTCAACAGCGCCAGTTCGGCGAGCAGGATCCCCGACACCTCGCCGCGCGACAGACCGAGGACGCGCAGGCTCGCCATCTCGCGCCCCTGTTCGGAGAGCGAGATCCGCGCGAAATTGTAGACCACCCCGAAGGCGATGATCATCCCGAGCGACACGTAGACGGCGATCATGATGTACATGTTCTCGGCCAGGGTCTCGCGGAACTTGATCAGCGCCATGCGCTGCAGGGTGACGAAGCCGGCGACGGGGGTCGTCTTGAGTTTGTCGAAGAAGGCCGCGCGTTTCGCTTCGTCGTAGGCGACGTGGACGCCGTCGACCAGCGCCCCCTCGCGCATCATGCGATTGGCGGCGCCGAGATCCATGTAGGCGTCGAGGCCGAGATAGCCCTCGATGATCACCGTCACCGGCACCTCGACCCGTCGCCGATCCCGTTCCAGGAGTTCGACCTCGACCAGATCGCCGACCTCGACGTGGAGGATGCGGGCGAGCATGTCGGAGAGTGCGATGCCCTCCTCCGGCAGGGTCACGGGCACGAAACCGCGACCGAGGACGCGGGAGAGATCGCCGCCGCGCGGCTTGCCCGAAATCGCCACCCGCCGCTCGACCGCGCCGTTGCGGATCTTCACCGGGATCGAACGATAGGGCTCCACGGTCAGCACACCGGGTAGCGCGGCGACATCGGAGAGCGCCGACCAGGAGCGAGCGTGGGCGAAGCCGACGCTCGAATCCTGACGGTTGGCGCGGTTGAAGGTGACGTCGATCATCAGTTCGGTCGAACCGAAAACCCACAGCGTCCCGACCAGCACCGAGACCGACAGGGCGATGCCGAAGACCGAGCCGAGGCTGCGCATCGGCTTGTGGGAGACGTGGCGGATGACCATCACCAGGGTCTGGCGGACGGCGAGAAGCCGATAGAGGCGATCGGCGAGACCGTGGCGATAACGTGCCGGTGCCGGCGGCTGCATCGCCACCGCCGGCGGCAGTCGCACCACGCCGGCCACCGCCGCCGCCGCTCCGCCGAAAGCCGCGGTCAGAGTCACCGCCAGGGCGATGATCCAGGTGCTCACCTCCATACGGAAGACCAGGAAGGGGAAGTGGTAGAAGTCGCCGTAGAGCCGGGCCATACCGTTGCCGAGCCAGGTACCGAGGCCGACGCCGAGGATCGAGCCGATCACGGCGATCGCAGCGACGAATTCGAGATAGTGGGCGCCGACGGCGAGATCGGAGTAGCCGAGCGCCTTCAGAAGACCGATCTGCTCGCGCTCGAGCGCGATCAGCCGGGTCAGGGTCATGTTGACCAGGAAGGCGGCGACCACCAGGAAGATCGGCGGCAGGATCCGCGCCATCGCCTCCAGCTGCTTGAGCTCGGCGTCGAGGAAGGCGTGGCTGGTCTGGTCCTTGCGGCCGTAGGCGCCGAGGCCGCCGTAGCGGGTGAGCATACCGTCGAGGCGTTGGATCACGTCGGCGACCGAGGCGTCGCGCATCAGCGCGACATGGACGGTGGAGAAGGCGCCGGTGAGATCCCAGGCGGCGGCGAGCGCCTTCTCCGACATCCAGACGATGCCGAAGCGGCGGTCGTCGGGCATGAGATCACCGGGTCCCATGGCGTAGACGTATTCCGGCGAGAGGGCGATGCCGACGATCTCGAGCACCCGCTTGCGGCCGTTGATCAGCGCGGAGAAGGTCGCGCCCGGTTCGAACCGATTGGCCTTGGCGAAAGGCTCGCTCACCACCACCTCGCGATCGTCACCGGGAGTGGGCTTGCGGCCGCGCATCATGTGCAGCAGGTCGAGGCGCTGCTCGCGCCAGTCGGGCAGCGACACCATCATCGCCGAGGCCGGCTCGATCATGCCGGGCAGGTCCAGAAGCGCCAGCTTGGAGACGCGCGGCTCGACGGCGGCGACGCCGGGAATGTGGGCGATCTCGTCGGCGAAGACGGCCGGCGCCCGCGTCAGATCGGCGAAGACGTCGGCGAAGCGGTTGCGCTCGTAATAGGCGGCACGGGTGTCGCTCAGCGAGGCATGGGTGCCGACGCCGAGGATCAGGGTCGCCGCGCCGGCGGCCATGACCAGGGCGATGGCCAACGCCTGGGGCCAGAGGCGGATCAGATCCCGCAGCAGCTTGCGACGCAGCGCGCTCATCGCTTCACCACGAGATGACCGAGGGCGGTTTGCGCTCGGCGTTCACATGGGTCGACAGGATGCGGCCGTCGCCGAAGTGGACGACGCGGTGGGCGATCTCCTGGATGGCGGCGTTGTGGGTGATGACCAGGGTGGTGGCGCCCAGGTCGGCGTTGACCCGGACGAGGGCCTCGAGGACGCGGACACCGGTCTGCGAATCGAGAGCGCCGGTCGGCTCGTCGCAGAGCAGCACCTCGGGGCGCTTGGCGATGGCGCGGGCGATCGCCACCCGCTGCTGTTCGCCACCGGAGAGCTGGGCGGGAAAATGGTCGAGCCGGTCGGCGAGGCCGACGATCTCGAGCGCCTCCTCGGCGCGCATCGGGTCGCGGGCGATCTCGGTGACCAGTTGGACGTTCTCGCGCGCCGTCAGGCTCGGCACCAGATTGTAGAACTGGAAGACGAAGCCGACGTGGTCGCGGCGATAGAGGGTGAGTTCACGCTCGGCCATGGTGGCGAGCGGATGGTCGGTGAACCACACCTCGCCCGAGGTGGCGCGATCGAGGCCGCCGATGATGTTGAGAAAGGTCGACTTGCCCGAACCGGAGGGACCGAGGAGGACCACGAACTCGCCGCGCGTCGCATCGAAGTCGATACCGCGCAGCGCCTGCACCTCCAGCGCCCCGGTCGCATAGACCTTGGTGAGGGCGCGGGTGCGAAAGATCGTCTCGGCCATGGGCGACGCTCGACTTCTGATCGGCGCCGACCTTACACCCACCTCTCTCGCTTGTCGCTTCGCCGGAGCCCGTAGGGGGCGGCGCGGAGCCGACCCGAGGCGCACCGCCGTGCGACGCGTGGCGTCGCGAACCGGACCGCGGTGACGTGATCACCCCGTCGATCCGGTGGGGCCTGCTCCGGCGACGCGTCAGTTCACGGTGACGTCGACGGTCTCGGTGATCACCGACCCGTCGTCGTCGTACCATTCGAACTGCAGCTTCGAGGTCTCCTCGAGCTTCAGATAGAAGGTCAGGAAGGGGTCGGCCGACACCGAGGTGTTGAAGTCGGAGGAGAAGACCTCCTTGCCGTTGGCCTTGCAGACGAACTTGTTGAGGATCTTGCGCGGCAGGGTGGCGCCGGACTCGTCCTTGCGGTTGCCCGATTCCATCGCGTGCTTGACCAGGGTCTTCACCTGGAAGACCTCACCCTTCTTCACCGTCGCCGGGAGTCTGATGCGGGGCTTCTCGGCCATGTCGTCGGTCCTTCTCGATGTCTGCGATCGTCCGGGGCCGGCGACCGGGTGATATCACCGGTCGCGGCCGCCGAGCGGGGGTTCGGGTCAGCGCTGCGACGGCAGCGTCTGGATGTAGGCCAGGATGCCGACCGCAGCCTCGCGCGGCAGCGCCATCAACGGCGGCATCGGCTCTCCGGGATGGCCGTTGAGGATGCCGTGGAGCGAGCGCCACGGATCGGTGACGGCGATACGGCCGAGCGGCGGCATGGTGCGGATCTCGCGCCCATCGGTGCCGTGACAGGGGGCGCAGATGGTGTGGTAGTGCGAGGTGAAGCGCTCCGCCTGCCCACGCGAGCGCCGGGTCGAACGGTCGATGTACTCGTCCATGTCGAGCTGGCCACGGGAGATGAAGTTGGCGAGGTCGAGCCGATCACGCGGCGTCAACAGCTTGGCATAGCCGTGCAGCGGGTCGGAGAAGCGCGCCACGATCCGTCCGCTGTCGGCGCCGAACAGGGCGTTGATGCCCTTGGCCTGGGCCTTGTTCTCGCCGGCCGAAGCGGAGCCCGTCTTGCCACGATAGTCCCAGCCGTGACACTCCTTGCAGCGCCAGGTGGTGCGCGGTTCGACGCCCTTCGGCGGGGTGCCCGAATAGGCGGGATTGAGGCCTTCCGGCACCTCGCGACCGTTCTCCTTGTACCAGGTGTCGTAGAGACGCCCGCCACGGACGATCGAGGCGAGGAGGTCACGGGTCGGCAGGTTCTGGATGTGGGCGAGGATGTCGACCAGCGTCGCCCGATCGAGCACCCGGAGCGCCGGCATGGTGCCGTTGGGGTGGCCGTTGAGCAGAGTGTGCATGGCGTGCCACGGGTTCTCGCGGGCGACGTCGCCGAGCGGCCGGGTCTCGACCAGCGCCTGACCGTCGTTGCCGTGGCAGTTGGCGCAGATCGTCTGGAAATAGACGTTGCCGTTGGGCGCCCAGCCCTTGGCGCGCAGCGTCGCCGGCTCGATCGTGTCGTCCATGACGATCTGGCCCTTGGCGACGAAGAGGGCGAGATCGGCGATGTCCTGCTCCTTCAGGAAGTCGCGGTAGCGGTGAGTGGTGTCGCCGAGGATGCGGACGATTTCGCCGACGTCGGCGCCGACCTTGCGGTCGATACCGACGGCGAGTCCGGTCTGGCCGACGCGCTCGCCGACGCCGCCCTTGCCGCGATAGTCCCAGCCGTGGCAGTCGATGCAGCGGCCGGGCCGAGTGCCCGCCTGCTCCTGCGACCGCTCCGCCTTGCGCAGGTTGTCGGCACCGATCTCCTTGGCCCAGTCCTCGTAGAGGCGGCCACCGCGGGCGATGGTCGCGGCCTCGTCCTCTCCGGCCAACACCGCACCCGATCCCGACCAGAGCGAACCCAGGGCGGCGAGGACCGCGCCGACCACGGCGCCACGTATCCGAATCATCTTCGTTCTTCCTGCTCTCGACGATCCGCCCGCCGGGACGCGGTCGGATCGTCGGCCGATTCGTCGATCGGGTCCGCGTGTCGCGGCCGCGACCGGCGGCCGGATCACGTGGCCCGCACCTCGTGATGGCGGCCGACGACGCTCACGCGCCGGGCCGCCGAAGGACTGCGACCGTCCTCTGCCGAACACGGCTCGGGGACGTCGCACCCGGAACACCGTCGATCATCGCCGATGCCCGATGATTTCCATGCTCGGCTCGTGGCATTCGGAGCGATCCGGATGTCACGCGCTTCGCGTCTCCACCGGCCGCCGCCCGTCAGGCTCGGCTCGGCTCGGCGCAGGAAGTTTCGAACCATTCGAAACTTCCTGCGTCCGGTCTCAGTCGCCCTCGTAGCCCTGCGGCAGTTCGTGGACGATGCCCTTGTGGCAGTCGATACAGGTCTTGCCTTCCTGCATCGCCACCGGATGCTTCAGCTTGGCGCGCCGGCCCTGCTCTTCGAGGTTCATCGCCCCGAAGGCGTGGCAGTTGCGGCATTCACGCGAACCGGTCGATGCCATCTTCGCCCAGACGCGCTTGGCCATGTCGAGGCGGTGTTCCTCGAACTTCTCCTTGGTGTCGATGGTGCCGAGGATCGTGTGATACACGTCCTTGACCGCCATGACCTTGGCCATCAGCTTCGGGCCGAACTCCTTCGGCACGTGGCAGTCGTTGCACTCGGCCCGGACGCCGGTGCGGTTCTGAAAATGGATCGTCTTCTTGTACTCCGCATAGGGTCCGTTCTCCATCTCGTGACACGAGATGCAGAACTCCATGCGGTTGGTGAACTGGGCGAAGACGTTGAAGCCGCCGAAGAATACGGCCATCACGGCGGCGCCGGCGAAAAGTAGACCCAACGCGCCGCCCGTGAGCCAGGACGGCGTGAGCCATCGTTTGATACTTGCGAACACGATCACGCTCCCCGGCACCGCGGACGGAGCGGGGCGTCACCCCGTCCGCGCACCGTCGTTCGAGTTGGTCCTCAGCCCCAGATGTCCGCGGTGATGTTGCGGAACCAGCTCTGGGCGTAGAGGACCTCGCGCTTGCGGTCCTCGTCGGATGCGTCGATCGGCGACAGGCCGCCGGAGCCCTGCACCTCGGCGATGGCGTTCTTCTCGCCGTCGTAGGTGTAGACGCCCGCCACCGAGAAGGCGTGGTTCTCGCCGGCGATCGAGTAGCAGGTGTTGACGTAGGCCGGAGTCGGGGCAGGCTTGCCGGAAAGCAGCGCCACCACCGCCGCGGCGGTCACCTTGCCCTGGGAGTTCGCGGCATAGCCGGACTTGGGCATGGTGGCGGCGTCGGAGCCGTCACCGAGCACATGGATGCCGGCGACCTTCTTCGATTCGAAGGTGGCCTTGTTGACCGGCGCCCAGTTGCCCTCGGTGAGGCCGGCGTCGAAGGCGATCTTGCCTGCCCTCTGCGCCGGAATGACGTTGATCACCGCGGCCTTGATCGTGTCCATGTCGGTCTGCACCGCCATGCCGGCGACGTCGATCGCCGAGGGCTTGCCGCCCTTGGCCGCCGGCACCCACTCGATCATGCTCTTGTCGGTGCCGAAGCCGTAGAACTTCGTCCAGGCCTGTTCGAACAGCTTCTGCTTGGAGAAGGCGTCCTTGGTGTCGAGGATGATGATCTTCGACTTGGGCTTGTGGTGCTTGAAATAGTGGGCGACGAGGCTCGCCCGCTCGTAGGGGCCGGGCGGGCAACGGTAGGGGTTCGGCGGGGCGACCATGACGAAGACGCCACCGTCCGGCATCGCCTCGAGCTGCTTGCGCAGCAGCGCGGTCTGCGGACCGGCCTTCCAGGCGTGCGGGATGGTCTCGGCCGCTTCCGCGGTGTAGCCGGGCAGCGCGCCGAACACCATGTCGATGCCGGGCGCGACGATGCAGCGGTCGTAGGGGAACTTCTGACCACCCTGGGTGGTGACCACCTTGGCGGCGCCGTCGATGCCGACGACGAGGTCGTGGACCACCTTGACGCCCGCCTTGGCGAGACCGGCGTAGCCGAACTTCAGGCTGTCGAGGGTGCGCTCACCGGAGAGCACCTCGTTCGACATGAAGCAGGTGTAGTAGTCCTTGTTGGCCTCGATCAGGGTCACCTCGATGGAGGGATCGGCCTTGCGGATGTACTTGGCGGCGGTGGCACCGGCCGGTCCGCCGCCGACCACCACCACCTTGCCACCCGCGGCGCGGGCGACATGGGGGGCGGCGACGAGGGTCGAGGTGGTCGCACCGACACCGGCGATGAACTTGCGACGATCGATCGTGAACATGTGACTGACCTCCTCGGGCTCACTTGACGCCGGCGTAGTAGTGGACGATCGGCTCGAAGGCACCGCGACCACCCTGTTCTTTCACCAGGGCGTCGAACTTGACCTTCTGCCGCTTCTCCGGCTCACGCTTGCCGTCGAGGAAGTCGTCGATCGAATACAGCAGGTACGGGAGCATCTGTCCGGCGAGCACGCCGACGCCTTCGCCGACCTTGCCCTCGTCCTCGTGACAGGACTCGCAGTACTTCTTGGCCAACGCCTTGCCGGCTTTGGCCTTGTCGGCGTCGACCTTCTGGCCCGGACGCTGGAACGGCTTGGTCTGGAAATGCTTGGCCATCGCCGCGATGTCGTCGTCGGAATAGCCCTTGGCGATACGACCCATCACCGTCGAGGGACGTTTGCCGGACTTGTAGTCCTTCATCGACAGAACGAAGTAGTCGACGGACAGCGACGCGATGGTCGGCGTCGCCGGACCGGTGCTCGAGCCGTCGGGGCCGTGGCAACCGGCGCAAGTGTTGGCCAGCATCTCCGGGCTCGCCTGGGCGAACGCGGAGGTCGTCAGGCCCGTGGCGCCGACGATGGCGACGATGCGAAGGAGTCGATGGAAGCTCGACTTTGTCATCTGGTTTCCCCCTAACAATCGTTTCTCGTGGATCCGCCGCTCTCTTGTCGAAGCGGTCGACGGTCGTCTCTCGCGGTCTCCTCGTCTCCTCTTTCGCCGCCGCCCGCAGCCCCGTCCTCGGGTCGCGCCGATCCGCTCGATCCCACTTCGAGCGTACCGAACACCGCACCCTGCCGCCCGTCGATGTCGACCGGACGATGACTTCGCGAAGCGTCGCCGTCTGTGTTGCACTGCAATAAGAACGATGCACCAGGACGGCCGTTCATGAATATATGATTATATGTTCCACTATAAATAAAGTGCCAAATCGCCAGATCGGCGCTGTTCATCCGAAATTTTTCGACGATGGGGGTATAGGCACGACGAACGTCTCCTCGCCGCCCGGCGGGGCGGCCGATGTTCGCCGTTGTTCAGAAGAGATCCGGCATGGCACGCCCCTCGGATGCCGTTCCACTCGGGTTCCTTTCGGGTAGGGCCGCGAAACACGATGGTCGGCCGAATTCGGGTGCCGGCCCCGGGCGGCGAGGCCGAAAATCGACCCGCCGCGGCCGACGAAGCGGCAGTGGAGCCGCCCCGGCCGCCCCGACCCACGTCCCCGCCGCCGATCGGAACGACAGGGGAATCGCATTTGAAGAAATCGAGTGGCGTCGAGTGGTGAAATGGATTCT
>CALMFH010000150.1 GCA_937864925.1 uncultured Alphaproteobacteria bacterium
GTATCTCGGTCGACTGGGAATGGCGCGGCCGCAAGGTCAAGCTCTTCGACACCGCGGGGCTGCGCCGCAAATCGCGGGTCCAGGACAAGCTCGAGAAGCTCTCGGTCGGCGACGCCATCCGGGCCATCCGCTTCGCCGAGGTGGTGGTGGTCTGTCTCGACGCCACCATTCCCTTCGAGAAGCAGGACCTGCAGATCGTCGATCTGGTGGTCAAGGAAGGCCGTGCCCTGGTCATCGCCCTCAACAAGTGGGACCTGATCGAGGATCGCGCCACCGCTTGGGCGGCGATGCGCGAGGCTTGCGACCGGCTGTTGCCACAGGTGCGCGGCGTGCCGCTCGTCCGCATCTCCGGTCTGAGGAGCGAAGGGCTCGACGAGCTGATGAAGGCGGTGGAGAGCGTCCATCGCACGTGGAACGCCCGCGTCTCCACCTCGCGGCTGAACCGTTGGCTGGAGACCGTACTGGATCGCCATCCCCCGCCGGCGGTGTCGGGGCGGCGCCTCAAGATCCGCTACGTCACCCAGGTCAAGACCCGGCCGCCGCACTTCGTCGTCTTCTGCTCGCGCCCCGAGGCGTTGCCGGAGAGCTACGTCCGCTATCTGACCAACGATCTTCGCGACCGCTTCGGCCTCGCCGGCGTGCCGCTGCGCGTCTCGCTGAGGAGCGGCGACAACCCCTACCACGACAAGACCGAGCGGCGCTGAGGCGGTTCGGCGGACCATGTCGTCCCGGCACGTCGTGCCGGGACCGCACCTCACCCCATCGTGTGCCCGTAGAGGATGCCGCAGCCGAGCAGCGCCAGGCCGACGCCGGCGGTGATCTCGGCCCGAGCGCCGAACCGCTCGCCGATCGCCTTGCCGGCATACATGCCGATCGACGACATGGTGAAGGTGGTGAGGCCGATGATCGGCGCGGCGATGCGGATGTCGACGTCGAGCAGCGCCAGCGAGATGCCGACGACCATCGAGTCGATCGAGGTGCCGATCGCGGTGACCACCAGAAGCAACAGCGAGCCCTTCGGTGCCGGCGCCCCTGAAGCCGTTTCCGCGGCCGCATCGTCGTCCCCGCGCAACGCGTTCCACACCATGTGGCCGCCGACTGCGAGCAGCAGCACGAAGGCGATCCAGTGGTCGACCGCCTCGACCAGGCCGGAGAAGGCGGTGCCGAGCAACCACCCGACGATCGGTGCCGACATCTCGGTGAGGCCGAAGACCAGGCCGGTGCGCATCGCGGTCATCGGACTCGGCCGATCCGGCGCGACCACACCCCGTCCGACCGCCGCGGCGAAGGCGTCGACCGAAAGCCCCAGGGCGAGCAGAACGAGGGCGAGGAGCGACATCGGCGGACTCAGGCGATCCAGTCGCCGGTCGGGTGGTTCCACACCCGGCCCGAATCGTCGAGCGCCGGCGAGATCAGGCGCATCACCGTCGGCACCAGCACGTCCGGCCGATCGAGCGTCTCAGCGTCCTCGCCCGGCATCGCCTGCGCTCGCATCGCGGTCCGCAGCGGCCCGGGATTGAGCAGGTTGGCGCGGATCGAGGTGATCTCGCTCTCCCGCGCCCAGGTGACGACCATCGCCTCGAGCGCCGCCTTGGAAATCGCGTAGGGGCCCCAATAGGCACGGATACGATGGGCGGCGCCGGAGGTGAGGAACACCGCGCGCCCCGCGTCGGAGCGGCGCATCAGCGGATCGAGCGAGCGGATCAGTCGCCAATTGGCGGTGACGTTGACCGCCATCACCTTGTCCCAGTCTTTCGGCGCGACATGGCCGAGCGGCGAGATCGGCCCGAGGATGCCGGCGTTGGCGATCAGGATGTCGAGCTTGCCGTGGCGCTCGAACAGCGCCGCGCCGAGCCGGTCGATGGCATCGAAATCGGTGAGGTCGAAGGGCACCAGCGTCGCCGTGCCGCCGAGCCCCCGGATCTCGTCGTCGAGCTCCTCGAGCCCGCCGACGGTGCGCGCCACCGCCACCACATGGGCGCCGGCCCGGGCGATCTCCCGCGCCAGCACGTAGCCGATGCCGCGCGAGGCACCGGTGACGACGGCGATGCGTCCGGCGAGGGGTCTGTCGGTCATGGGCAGGGCACTCCGAAACGCGTAGGACGAGAAGGGCAGGGCGCCGCGGCGCCGGTCACGACGATTCCACCAAGAGGTCGAGGCTGCGCACGTCGCCGGTGAGCGTCCGATCGGTCAGCCTGGTCGGATAGTCGCCGGTGAAGCAGGCGTCGCAGAACTGCGGTGCCCGGTCGTTGCGGCCCGGTTCGCCGACGGCCCGATAGAGGCCGTGGATCGACAGGAAGGCGAGGCTGTCGACGTTGATGTAGGCGGCGAGCTCCTCGAGGCTCATGCGCGCCGCGATCAGCTTCGACTTCTCCGGCGTGTCGACGCCATAGAAGCACGGGTCGGTGGTCGGCGGCGAGGCGATGCGCATGTGCACCTCCGCCGCACCGGCGTCGCGCACCATCTGCACGATCTTCTGCGAGGTGGTGCCGCGCACGATCGAATCGTCGACCAGGACCACGCGCTTGCCCTCGATCACCGCCCGGTTGGGGTTGTGCTTGAGCTTCACCCCCATGTGGCGGATCGCGTCCGTCGGCTGAATGAAGGTGCGCCCGACGTAGTGGTTGCGGATGATGCCGAGATCGAACGGCAGCCCCGCCGCCTCGGCGAAGCCCATCGCCGCCGGCGTGCCCGAGTCCGGCACCGGGATCACCACGTCGGCCGCCGCCGGCGCCTCGCGCGCCAGCTCCTGGCCGATCCGCTTCCTCACCGTGTAGACCGAGGTGCCGGAGAACACCGAATCCGGGCGGGCGAAGTAGATGTATTCGAAGATGCAGAAGCGCGACGCGGCCCGGGCGAAGGGTCGGATCGACTCGATGCCCTCGTCGGTGATCACCACCATCTCGCCCGGCTCGATCTCGCGGATCACCCGACCGCCGATGATGTCGAGAGCACAGCTCTCCGACGCCAGCACGAAATAACCGTCGACGTCGCCGAGGATCAGCGGCCTGACCCCTTGCGGGTCGCGCACCCCGATCATCTTCTTCTCGGAAAGGGCGACGAAGGCATAGGCGCCTTCGATCTGGCGCAGCGCATCGACGAAGCGATCGACCAGCGGCCCCTTCGACGACGTGGCGACGAGGTGCAGCACCGTCTCGGTGTCGGAGGTCGACTGGAAGATCGAGCCGCGCACCTGCAGTTGGCGTTGCAGCGTCAACGCGTTGGTGAGATTGCCGTTGTGGGCGACGGCGAAACCGCCGCCGTGGAACTCGGCGAACAGCGGCTGGACGTTGCGCAGCACCTGCCCACCGGTGGTCGAATAGCGGGTGTGGCCGATCGCCCGATTGCCCTTGAGGCGAGCCATCACCGCCGGCTTGGCGAAGTTGTCGCCGACCAGACCGATGTGGCGTTCGACGTGGAAATGCTGGCCGTCGTAGGTGACGATGCCCGCCGCCTCCTGGCCGCGATGCTGGAGCGCGTGCAGGCCGAGGGCGGCCAGCGCTCCGGCTTCCGGATGGCCGTAGATGCCGAAGACGCCGCACTCCTCGTGGAGATGGTCGTCGCATCGAAACGGCGAACCATGAGCCTCGTCGGGCGAGAAGGCGTCCGCCTCACGGTCGAACATGTGTCGCTACTCCTGTCCGTCCAGGCCACCCGCGGTCTCGGGTCGAGGGTGGCCGAAAGGGGCGACGGGATACCGTAAAACGGTCGGGACGCCCTCCGAATCGGAAGCGCCCCGGTCACACCCGTCGCGGGTCCTCACATCCTCAGGGCGCCGCCTTGGCGGTCGTCCCGATCATCTGTTCCAACTGTCGCTTGTCGCCGTTGCGATAGAGCGGGGTCGTGGCGTCGGTGTTCTTCTGCGGCTGGGCGAGCGGCTTGCCCGGCTCGGCCGGCTCCTGCGGCGTACCGTCGTCCGGCGCGCGCTTCTTCTTGATGTACTTCTGCAGTTCCTCTTCCGCGTTCTCCGGCAGCACGGCGAGCAGCCTTTCGCCGAGATAGTCGACGATCGGCTTCGACTTCGCCCCCGACACCCACTTGGGCTGTTGTGGGCCGGGCACGAACCAGTTGAAGAACTGCATGGCGACGACGACCAGCAACAGGCCGCGCGCCGCGCCGAACAGGAACCCGGCCGAGCGATCGAGCGCGCCGAAGGAACTGTCGAGCACGAAATCCGAAATCTTCATGGTGATCCAGCTGACCACCAGCAGGGTGACGACGAAGAGCCCGACCACGGTGACGCCGAGCGCGACGTTTTCGTTGGGGATGTAGGCCCTGACCGTCGGTAGGAGCTGCTTGTAGAAGACGAAGGCCGCCGCCGCCGCCGCCACCCACGAGGCGATCGACAGCACCTCGCGCAGGAAGCCGCGATACATGGCGAGCAGCGCCGACACCAACATCACGACGATGACGATGCCGTCGAGGAGCGTGATGAAGTCCATCGTCCGAACCCTGCCTCGTTCGCCGTGGTCCGTCGGCGCCGCCTCGCCCCGGACCCGCCTCGCCGATGCGCCCCGTCCGGCCGCACCCGTCTGCTTCGCCGCGCGCCACCCACGCGCCACGAACCCGACGTTTCGATACGCGAGCGGGCGGCGTCGGTCCAGTGCCAATTCGCGTCGGAGCGTCGCACGGCCGATCACGGTCGTGTCGGCGGCGCGCCGTTCTCCGCGGCGCGGCGACTCGCGGCCGGCGTTCGTCGGCCGGCATCCGGCCACCCCGTCGGCGCTGCCGCCCGCCACGACATACCCCTGCCGCTCGCTCCGGCGGCAACCGACGTCACCACGCGGTCCGGCGGAATCCGCCGGCCGTCATCGTTCACCGTGCGGCGCCCGCCGGGCGCGGCCGGTCACCGATCGGGACCCGGTGGACGATGCCGCCGGATCCGGCGGCGATGCGGGCGACGAGGTCGGCGAGCCCCTGCAACTCGGCGAGGTCGAGGCCGGCGATCGGGACCGCCCCGGTCGCCTTGCCGCCCTCTCGCGCCGCCCGCCCGCCGTTCGCCTCGAGATTGCCCGCCGGCAACATGGCGGAGCGGAAGCCGAGACGTTCGGCCTCCTTCAGCCGTGCATCGGCCCGCGCCACCGGCCGGATCGCCCCGGAGAGGCCGATCTCGCCGAAATAGACGCTCTCCCCCGACAGCGCCACGCCGGTGAGCGAGGAGACCAGCGCGGCGGCGACCGCGAGATCGGCCGCCGGTTCGGCGATCCTGAGACCCCCGGCGACGTTGAGATAGACATCGTGTTGGCCGAGTCTGACCCCACAGTGTGCCTCCAGCACGGCGAGGATCATCGACAACCGGTTGCCGTCCCAGCCGACGACGGCGCGCCGGGCGGTGCCGAGCGAGGTCGGCGCCACCAGCGCCTGGATCTCGATCAGCAACGGCCGCGACCCCTCCATCCCGGCGAAGACGGCGGTGCCGGGCGAGCGCCCGTCGCGCTCGCCGAGGAAGAGCTCGGACGGATTGGCCACCTCGCGCAGCCCGGCGCCGGTCATCTCGAAGACGCCGATCTCGTCGGTCGCCCCGAAGCGGTTCTTGACCGATCGCAGCACCCGGAAGCGCTGGGCGTCGTCGCCCTCGAAATAGAGCACCGCGTCGACCATGTGCTCGACCACCCGTGGCCCGGCGATCTGCCCGTCCTTGGTGACGTGGCCGACCAGCACCACCGTGGCCCCGCTCGCCTTGGCCCAGCGGATCAGCGCCTGCGCCGCGGTCCGCACCTGGGTGACGGTGCCCGGTGCCGATTCGGCGAGCTCCGTCCACAGTGTCTGGATCGAATCGACCACCACGAAAGCCGGCACCGGCCCGGCCGAGAGTGTGGCCAGAATGTCCTCGACCGAGGTCTCGGCGGCGAGCGCCACCGGCGCCTTGCCGAGCCCCAGCCGTTCCGCCCTGAGCCGCACCTGGCCGATCGCCTCCTCGCCCGAGACGTAGACGACGCGGTGACCGGCCTCCGCCATCGCCGCCGCCGCCTGGATCAGCAGCGTCGACTTGCCGATGCCGGGATCGCCGCCGACCAGCAGCGCCGAGCCGCGGACGAAGCCGCCGCCGGTGACCCGCTCGAGCTCGTTCATGCCGGAGGCGAGCCGCGGTGCCTCCTTGGCCTCGCCGGACAGCGCCACCAGCGGCACCACCCGCCCACGCTTGGCCGAAACCGCCAGCCCCGCCGGCGCGCCGCCGACGCCGCTCTGCCCCCCGTCGACCTCCTCGACGATGGTGTTCCACTCGCCACAACCGTCGCATCGCCCCGCCCAGCGCGCCGAGACCGAGCCGCAGTTCTGACAGACGAAACGAGTGCTGCGCTTGGCCATGCGGTCTCCGCCGGACGCCGGGAACGGATTCGATCTCGGAGGCTGACATGATGTTCTTGTTTTGTACAGGGTGATTTTCCCCGCTGTCCCCGGAAAACGTGGGGTGTCGTCACGAAGCCGTCGTCGTCGTGGTGCAGAGGCGGCGGGCCGGGAGGAGGGTGAGGTATGATGGGACGGGTGATGGCGGTGGCGGCCGACGACGGGCATCGCTTCTCCAAGCGGGTCGGGCCGGCGATCCACCTCCTCGCCGGTCTCGGCGTCGCAGGAGACGCCCACTGCGGAGCCACGGTGCAGCATCGCTCGCGCGTCGCCGTCGATCCGGCCGCCCCCAACCTGCGTCAGGTCCACCTGCTCCCGGCCGAGCTCTTCGACGAACTCACAGCGAACGGCTTCGATCTCGCCCCCGGCGATCTCGGCGAGAACATCCTCACCGCCGAGCTCGATCTCCTGGCGCTACCGCGCGGTACCCGGCTCGCGATCGGGCCGTCGGCGGTGGTCGAGATCACCGGTCTGCGCAACCCCTGCGCCCAGATCGAGGCGTTCCGGCCCGGCCTGCTCGCCGCGGTGCTCGTCCGCGCCCCCGACGGCACGCTCGTCCGCAAGGCCGGGGTGATGGGTATCGTCGCCGCCGGCGGCGATGTTGCGCCGGGCGACGCGATCGCCGTGATCCTGCCGGCCGAACCCTGGGAGCGGCTGGAGCGGGTGTGACCGCGTGGACGCCGTTTGAGCTGCTTCAGCCGCCGCGGTAGATCCGCTCGTAGCGTCGGCCGAGACTGGTCAGCACCTCGTAGTCGATGGTGCCCATCCACGCCGCCACCGCCTGGATCGTGACCGCCTCGCCGATCAGTTCGATCGCATCGCCGCGGCGCGCCTGCGGCACGTCGGTGACGTCGACCGCCATCAGGTCCATCGAGATCCGCCCGACTACCGGCACCACCCGGCCGTGCAGCACGCCCCGCGTCCCCGGTGCGCCGTCGGCGGAGGAGCCGGTGCGGTGGAAACCGTCGGCGTAGCCGACCGACAGGAGGGCGAGGCGTGAGGGCCGGCGCAGCGTCTCACGAGCGCCGTAGCCGACGGTCTCGCCCGCCGCTACCTCGCGGATCTGCACGATCCGCGCCTCGAGTCGCGCCACGACCCGCATCGGCGTCGGCTCGCCCGAGACGACGGCGCCGCCGTAGACGGCGATGCCGGGGCGGACCAGATCGAAGTGATGGTCGGGGCCGAGGAAGACGCCCGAGGAGTTGGCGAGCGAGGCGGGCAGAGCCGGGAACAGCGCACGGATCTCGCGGAAGCGGGCGAGTTGGAGGGCGTTGAGCGGGTGGCGCGGCTCGTCGGCGCAGGCGAGGTGGCTCATCACCAGGACGAGCCCGGCCGCCTCGACCGCTCGCGCGTCGGCGGCGAAGGCGCGCGCTTCGGCGAGCGTCAGCCCGTGGCGGTTCATGCCGGTGTCGACGTGCAGCGCCGCCCCGACCATCGCCCGGGTCTCGGCGCGGAAGGCGCTCCAGTCGGCGATTTCCGGCAGCGACCCGAGCACCGGCGACAACCGATGCACCGGATAGGCGCATTCGTTGCCGGGGGTCAGGCCGTTGAGGACGAAGATCCGCGTATCGGGACGGTGTGCGGCATCGAGCACGGCACGCAGCTCGACGCCTTCGCCGACATGGGCGACGAAGAAGGTGCGACAGCCATCGGCGAGCAGGGCGCGGGCGACCGGTTCGAGTCCGATGCCGTAGGCGTCGGCCTTGACCACGCCGGCGACCTCGACCGAACCGCCGACGCGAGCGGCGATCGTCCGCCGATTGGCGACGAGCGCGTCGAGATCGAGGGTGAGCCGGGCGGGTGGAACGGGAAGGGAGGTTTCGGTCATCGCCGACAGGGGAGGGGCACAGGGCGGCCCCTGTCAAGTCTTCCGACGGTGCCACGCCCTCGCGACCCGGTCATGCGACGCGGGAGGTGGTTTCCGCCGTCGAAGACGCTATGAGAACGGGTGACGCTGCGCCACCGATGCGGTGCACGTCTCCCCGGACCCGTCATGCCGCCCGCTGCCGATATCGCCGCTCCGCCGCCACCGCGCCCCGACCGCATCCGCCGCGGTACGCCGGACTATGCGCGGATCAACTGGGCGCTGTTCCTCTCCGGCTATGCGGTGTTCTCGCAGATCTACTGCACCCAGCCGCTGCTGCCCCTCCTCGCCGAGCACTTCGGTGTCGGCGCGGCCGAGAGTTCGCTCGCCCTGTCGCTGACCACCGGCTTCCTGGCGGTGTCGATCTTCGTCGCCGGGGCGCTCTCGGAATCGATCGGCCGCAAGCAGTTGATGTTCGCCTCGCTGGTCGCCGCGGCGATCCTCGAACTCGCCGCGGCGATCGCCCCCTCCTGGCCTCTCCTGCTGGTGATCCGGGCGCTCGAGGGAGTGGCGCTCGGCGGCGCCCCGGCGGTGGCGATGGCCCATCTCGCCGAGGAGATCGAACCGGCCGGCCTCGGCTCGGCCATGGGCCTCTATATCGGCGGCAATGCGCTGGGCGGCATGGCCGGCCGCGTCTTCACCGGTCTCGTCGCCGAATTCTTCGATTGGCGCATGGCGCTCGCCGTCATCGGCGCTCTCGGCCTCGCCTCGGCCATCGGTTTCGCCCTGCTGCTGCCGCCGTCCCGCAACGTCGCGCCGCGCCCTCGCCGCCCGCTCTCGGCGCATCTCGCAACCTGGGCGAGCCATCTGGCGAACCCGGCGCTGGCGCTCGTCTTCGCCATCGGCTTCCTGGCGATGGGCGGCTTCGTCACCACCTACAACTACATCGGCTTCCGCCTCGCCGATCCGCCCTTCGACCTCGGACAGGCGGCGGTAGGCTCGATCTTCGTCGTCTATCTCTTCGGCATCCTCGCCTCGCCGATCGCCGGCCGTGCCGCCGACCGCTTCGGCCGTGTGCCGGTGATCGTCGGTGGCACGGCGCTCTCCGCCCTCGGCCTCATGGTGACGTTGCCGACCTCGCTCGTCGCGGTCGTCGCCGGCATCGCCCTGCTCACCGCCGGCTTCTTCGCCGCCCACGCCGCGGCGAGCGGCTGGATCGGCCTCCTCGCCCGCACCGACCTCGGCCACGCCTCGTCGCTCTATCTCCTGGCCTACTACCTCGGCTCGTCGGTGGCCGGTTCGTCGGGCGGCTTCTTCTGGACCCACGGCGGCTGGCCGGCGGTGGTCGGCTTCGTCGCGGCGCTCCACGGCGCGGCGATGGTCGCGGCGCTGGTGCTCGGGCGGATCACGCGGAGACGGTGACGCCTCACTCCCGCCGTTCGGGCAGGTGGTCGTCGCGGATGAGGTCGGAGAAGCGGGTGAACTCGCCGGCGAAGTGCAGTTCGACCGAGCCCGTCGGCCCGTGACGCTGCTTGCCGACGATCACCTCGGCGATGCCGCGCATCCGGTTGAACTTCTCCTCCCACTTGAACCAGGCGTCCGTCCCCTTCTCCTGGGGCTCCTGGTTCTTGAGGTAGTACTCCTCGCGATAGACGAACA
>CALMFH010000151.1 GCA_937864925.1 uncultured Alphaproteobacteria bacterium
AGACCAACCTCCTCGCCCTCAACGCCACCATCGAGGCGGCGCGCGCCGGCGAGGCAGGGCGCGGTTTCGCGGTGGTGGCGAGCGAGGTCAAGCAGCTCGCCACCCAGACCACCAGGGCGACCGAGGAGATCGCCGGCAACGTCGGCGCCATCCAGCAGGCGACGCGCGAGGCGGTTCAACAGATCGGATCGGTGACCGAGACGCTCGAGACCATCGAGAAATCGAGCGCCTCGATCGCCCAGGCGGTCGAGGAGCAGACGGCGATGACCTCGGAGATCTCGACGCGCGGCACCCAGGTGGCGCACGACACAGAGAGCCTGACGAAATCGATCTCCACGGTGGCCGGCGCGGTGGGCGACACCGCGCGGGTGGCCGACGAGGTGACCGCGGTCGCACGGGATCTGTCGGAGGCGGCGATCACGCTCGACGAACGCATCCGCCGCTTCCTCTCCGACGTCGCGGCGGCGTGAACCGCCGATCCTCCACGCGCCCGTGAGATCGCCGGCGAGGAGCTCGTCGGCGTTCGCGTCTCATATTCGTCACCACCGAGAACCGCGGCTCACGGTACGCCTACACCTCGCGGTCGAGGATGAGGCGCGACCGGCGGGACGAGACCGATCCGACACCGAAGGCCGCCTCCGGTGTCCGTCGCGATCACTTCATGTTGCCGGCGAGATTGGTGAAGGTGTTGCCGAGATTGTTTCCGAGCGTCCCGGCGCCGGTGATGATGGCGACCGCGACAAGGGAGGCGATGAGGCCATATTCGATCGCCGTGGCTCCGTCCTCGTCGGCGAGGAACTGCTGGATGAGGGACTTCATGTGACCGCTCCGTGCATGAGTTTCGACCGGTCCGCCGCCGCGGTGGACCGAGAGCTCATCATGCGACTCAGGTCTTGAACCGAGTTTAAGTTGCCGCTGTGATCCGCCTGCAATTCGGAATGGTTCGATAACCCTGTGATGCTGGGCTCATGAAATTCGGACTCGTCCGAATTTCATGAGCGTTACGGCCCGACCGGCCGCCCCCCCCCGTTCGGGCTCGCCTTCGTTCACGAAGTTTCGAACAGGTCGAGACTTCGTGAACTCGGATGGCTCGGCACCGGAAACGTCACGCCGGCTTGTGGTGGGCGTGCCAGTGCCAGGCGATATCGATGCGGCGGGCGACCCAGACGCGATCGTGGGCGGCGATGTGATCGAGGAAACGCCGCAGGCCGGCGACGCGGCCGGGGCGGCCGGCGAGGCGGCAGTGCAGGCCGATCGACATCATCTTCGGCGCCGTCGCGCCCTCCGCCCAGAGCACGTCGAACGTGTCCTTCAGATAGGTGAAGAACTGCTCGCTCTCGGTGAAGCCGGGGGCATTCGAGAAGCGCATGTCGTTGGTTTCGAGGCTGTAGGGGATGACCAGATGCGGCCCCTTCGGTCCCTTCTCCCAATAGGGCAGATCGTCGGCGTAACTGTCGCTGTCGTAGAGGAAACCGCCCTCCGCTTTGATCAGGTCGCGGGTGGCGGCCGAGGTGCGGCCGGTGTACCAACCGAGGGGGCGTGAGCCGGTCACTTCGGTGTGGATGCGGATCGCTTCGGCGATGTGGGCCTGCTCGTCCTCGGGAGTGAAGTCGCGGTAGTCGATCCACTTCAGGCCGTGCGAGGCGATCTCCCAGCCGACCTCGTGCATGGCGGCGACGGCCTGCGGATTGCGGGCGAGCGCGGTGGCGACGCCGTAGACGGTGACCGGCAGATCGCGTTCGGAGAAGAGGCGCCACAGCCGCCAGAAGCCGGCACGCGAGCCGTATTCGTACATGCTCTCGACGTTCATGTGGCGCTTGCCCGGCCAGGGCTGGGCGCCGAGCACGTCGGAGAGAAAGGCTTCGGAAGCGGCGTCGCCGTGGAGGATGCAGTTCTCGCCGCCCTCCTCGTAGTTGACGACGAACTGGACCGCGACGCGCGCCTCGCCCGGCCAACGCGGGTCGGGCGGGGTACGGCCGTAGCCGACGAGGTCGCGAGGGTAGGCGGGAATGTCGGCCATGACGGCGCTCTCCGATGGTTCGGTTCCGCCGGAGAGTGAGCCGAGGGAATGCGGCATTTCAAGTGCGCCGGCACTTCATGTTCCGATTCCGCACGAAGTCGCGAAGCGGCCGAAGTTCGCGCGGCGCCTCGAGCGGCTGCGGTTCCGAATCCGATTCAGCGACTTCGTCCATCGATTCGGGCGGACCGGGAACGGCGAGTCGGTTCAGCGGCTTGCGGGCCCCGGCCGAGATCGTGATTCCGCCTGCGCCGAAGTGGCGACATCGCCGGTCCCACGTCCGTGAGGAGAGGCTCACCCTCCGGTCGGGCGACCGCGGTTCGGGGCCGCCGCACCGGCGCGGACCGGGATCAGGGCCGGACGCAGCTCGGGCAGCTTCAGCACCTCGAGCTTCATGCCGCCCTTCGGCTCGTCGTCGTCGTCATCCTCGGGCAGGAACATGATCGCCGCCCCCATCGCGACCGAGCACATGGTGATCATGAAGCCGAAGAACAGCAGCAGGATCGGGATCCACGGCTCGGAGGACGACATCGCCAGGGTACGCAGATGCGCCGTGTCGGTGATCAGCACCACGACCGCGAGGGCGGCCGCGACCACGGCACCGATCAGCCAGTTGATCCCGAGCAGGCGCAGCAGCGGGTCGTCACGCAGACGCCGCGAGCCGCCGGCGGTCGCCAGCCGCGGATCGAAGAGGTCGAGATCCTGTCGGTCGTCGTCGGCCGTCATCGGCGGGTCTCTCCTACGTGTCGAGATCAACATAGTCCATCGTCGCGCCGGGGAAAGGGAGCCGTTGGTGGAACCGGCCTTTTTCTCGGTCCGGCGACGTCGCGCTGGGATCGCCGCCGATGGCACGGACCATGCTTCTCCGGTCGTATCCCGCCGGACCGAGGAGTCGACGGGAGCGCGGGAGGAAAACACATGTCGCAACGACTTACCGGCGATCGCGAGAGTGATGCAGAGTCGAGCCCGACACCGAGTCCGACTGCGGCGATCGGTCGCTATGATCCCGTGCTGGAGATACGGCTCGAAGCGATGCGTGCGCTGCTCGCCCGTATCCGACCGGGAAGCGATGCCGAAGCGCTCCGCGCCCTACGTGCCGCGTTTCCGGGCAGCAGCCTGCCCGAACGGGTGGCGGTGCTCGGTCACGACCCCGAGGGACGGGCCCGGGATCCTTCGGCGGACGAGGGCGACCGATCCGACCGATGAGACGGGCTCACGCCGTCCCGCCGGCCGGTGGTGTGGCGCCGGCGGCCGTGGTGCGGGCGTCGGCGGCGGCGAGGGCGTGGAAGCGGCGCCAGCCGAAGGGGATGAGCGAGAGATAGACCAGGGTCACCGCTGCCAGGATCTCGAAGGGGAAGCTCACCAGGGCGGCGATGCACAGCACGAAACCGACCGACAGCGGAATGATCTGTTCGCGCGGGATGCGTACACCGAGTTTCTTGCCGGACCAGGTCGGGATGGTCGAGACCATCATGAAGGCGACGAAGACCAGGTAGAAGGCCACCAGAACCGCGATGCCGCGATCGGGCGCGAAGGCGAAGATCTGCTGCAGGTAGAGCGGCAGCAGCGCCGACAGCGCCCCGGCGGGGGCCGGCATGCCGACGAAGAAGTTCTGTTGCCACGCCGGCTTCGGCGTCTCCAACATGACGTTGAAACGGGCGAGGCGCAGCACCGCGGCGATGACGTAGGCGAGCACCGCCAGCCAGCCGAAGGACGGTGCGAGTTTCAGCACCCAGATGTGCAGCAAGAGGCCGGGCACGACGCCGAAGTTGACGAAGTCGGCGAGGCTGTCGAGTTCGGCGCCGAAGCGCGAGGTGCCCTTGAGCCAGCGCGCCATGCGGCCGTCGACGGCGTCGAGCACCGCGGCGAGCGCCACCGCACCGACCGCCCATTCGAATCGACCCTCGAGCCCCATGCGGATGCCCGTCAGACCGGCACACAACGCCAGCAATGTCACCAGATTGGGCAGGACGACGCGGAACGGCACCGAGCGCAGGCGGAAGCGATGACCGGTCTTCACCGACTGGTGTTCGACGGGCGGGAAGAGATCGTCCATCGCAAGGCCTCCTCGGATACCCGCCTCACGAGGCGCGGGTCGGGCGCGGGTTGCCGCCGGACTGCGTCAGATCGGCGAGGATGGTCTCGCCGGCGAGAGTCGTCTGGCCGAGCGCCACCAGCGGCACGGTGCCGACCGGCAGGAAGACGTCGAGGCGCGAGCCGAAGCGGATCATGCCGAACCGGGAGCCGGCCGCCAACTCCTCGCCACCCTTGACCCAGGAGACGATGCGGCGGGCGACCAGACCGGCGATCTGGACGCAGCCGATGGTGCCGAGGGAGTGGGTGATGACGAGGCCGTTGCGCTCGTTGTCGAGCGAGGCCTTGTCGAGTTCGGCGTTGAGGAATTTGCCCGGGGTATAGACGACCCGGTCGATCTTGCCGGAGATCGGCATGCGGTTCACGTGAACGTTGAAGACGTTCATGAAGATCGAGATGCGCAGCATCTTCTCCGCCGGCAGGCCGAGTTCGGGCGGCGGCAGGACCTCGACGAGATGGGAGATGCGGCCGTCGGCCGGCGAGACCACCAAGCCCTCGCCCTGCGGGGTGACGCGGGTCGGATCGCGGAAGAAGGCGGCGACCCAGATGGTGAGGCCCAAGAGGATCCAGAACAGCGGCTGCCAGAAGGAGCCGATCACCAGGGTCGCAACCGCGGCGATGGCGACGAAGGGCCAGCCCTCGCGATTGATCGGCGGGAAGGCCTTGGTGATGGTGGAGAGCAGGCTGTCCATGGGAATCTCGCTTTCGCGCGCTCGGCCGTGGCGGCGCGGGGATGTTCGTTTCGCCGAGACCTATACGGGAACGGCGGCGATGGGAAGGCGGCGGTGTGGAGGCGGCCTCGGATGGACCGGCGAAGCCGTGGTCCACCATCGTCGTCGACCCGGCGGTGCCCCGAAGTGTTCCCCCCCTTGCGGGGGAGGTGGCCCGGCGCAGCCGGGTCGGAGGGGGGCCGCGCCACGAGTCGGGCACCTCGGGAGGAAGACGATCACGCCGATCCCTGCGGCGAAGCCCCCCCTCTCCGACCCTCCCCCGCGAGGGGGAGGGAGCGGAGCGTCACTCCGCCGCCTTGTCGCCCCGGCGGACCACGCCGAAGGGGTCGTCGGCCTCGGTCTCGGCGAGGCGTTCGCGGGCCTCGTCGGCGGCGCGCTGGCGGGCCCACATCGAGGCGTAGAGGCCGCCCTTCTCGAGCAGTTCCTCATGCCGGCCGCGCTCGGCGACGACGCCCTGATCGAGAACCAGGATCTCGTCGGCGTTGACCACGGTCGACAGGCGATGGGCGATGACCAGGGTGGTGCGGTTCTTCGAGACGCCGTCGAGCGCCCCCTGGATCTCGCGCTCCGTGTGGGTGTCGAGCGCCGAGGTCGCCTCGTCGAGCATCAGGATCGGCGGCGCCTTCAGGATGGTGCGGGCGATGGCGACGCGCTGCTTCTCGCCGCCGGAGAGTTTCAGGCCGCGTTCGCCGACTTCCGTTTCGTAGCGCTTGGGCAGGCGCTCGATGAAGTCGGAGATCTGGGCGAGGCGGGCCGCCTCCATCACTTCCGGCTCGGTCGCGTCGGGGCGGCCGTAGCGGATGTTGTAGGCGACGGTGTCGTTGAACAGCACGGTGTCCTGCGGGACCATGCCGATGGCATGGCGCAGCGAGGTCTGGGTGACGTCGCGGATGTCCTGGCCGTCGATGGTGATGCGGCCGCCGGAGACGTCGTAGAAGCGGAAGAGCAGGCGCGAGATGGTCGACTTGCCGGCGCCCGAGGGGCCGACGATGGCGACGGTCTTGCCGGCCGGCACCTCGAAGGAGACGCCCCTGAGGATCTGACGCTCGGGATCGTAGGAGAAGGTGACGTCCTCGAAGCGGACGGCGGCGTTCGCCACCGCGAGCGGCTTCGCATCCGGCTTGTCGGAGACCTCGGCCGGCTGGTCGAGCACATTGAACAGGCTCTCGATGTCGACGAGCGACTGCTTGATGTCGCGGTAGAGCGTGCCGATGAAGTTCAGCGGTACGGCGAGTTGCAACATCAGCGCGTTGATCATGACGAAGTGGCCGACGGTCTGCTCGCCCTTCATCACGGCCCAGGCGGAGAGCGCCATGCAGACGCCCATGCCGGCGGAGAAGATCACGCCCTGGCCGAAGTTCAGCCAGGAGAGCGAGGTGTAGGTGCGGATCGCCGCCTTCTCGTACTTGGCCATGGCGCGGTCGTAGCGCGCCGCCTCGAGCTCTTCCGCGGTGAAGTACTTCACCGTCTCGAAGTTCAGGAGACTGTCGACCGCCTTCGACATCGAGTCGGTGTCGGCCTCGTTCATGTCGCGGCGGATGCCGATACGCCAGTCCGACGCCTTCACCGAAAACCAGACGTAAGCCCAGGTGGTGACCAGGATCACCACGACGTAGAGCCAGTCGAACTCCCACAGGATCACCGCCGCCATCAGCGCGAACTCGACGATGGTCGGCACGCCGGCGAGGATCGAGATGCGGACGATGGTCTCGATGCCCTTGGCGCCGCGCTCGACGATGCGCGAAAGGCCGCCGGTGCGCCGGGTCAGGTGGTAGCGCAGCGACAGGGCATGGAGATGGCGGAAAGTCTGGGTGGCGAGGCCGCGCACCGCGTGTTGGCCGACGGCGGCGAAGAGCGCGTCGCGCAACTGGTTGAAGCCGACCGAGGCGATGCGCACCACGCCCCAGGCGATCACCAGCAGCACCGGGACGGCGAGGAGCTGAGCCTTCTGCGGCTCGGGGCCGACGGCGAGCAGGTCGGTCGACCACTTGTAGACGTAGGGAAGAAAGACGGTGAGCACCTTGCCGAGGACCAGCGCGGCGAGCGCCAGGGCGACGGCGCGCTTCAGCTCGGGACGATCGGCGGGCCACAAGTGCGGCCACAGGTTCTTCAAGGTCTCGAGCGTCTTGCCTTCGTCGGCCGTGACGGGGCCGACGGGACGATGGATGCGCGACATGGGGCGGTCACTCGGCAGAGGCGGGAGCGATGGGAGGAGGCCGAGAACGGCCGACGTCCTCCTGAGATAGAGGTTCTCTCGAAGAATTCAAACCTCGCATGGCCGGCATGCCCGGCGATCGCGTCGGTCGCGGGTCCCTTCCCCCCGATCGGGAAACGGCTAGAGTGGGGTGACCATGTTGCATCGCGGCAGAGCGACCCGCCCTCGCCGCGCGCCTTCACGGGGGACCGGACGCGTGTCGAAACTCTCCGCCATCTGCATCTACTGCGGCTCCGGTGCCGGTGCCGATCCGGCCTTCGAAGGCGCGGCGATCGAACTCGGGAGACTGCTCGCCGGCGAGGGCATCCGTCTCGTCTACGGCGGCGGTTCGCTCGGGCTGATGGGGGCGGCGGCGCGGGCCTGTCTCGAGGCCGGCGGCAAGGTCACCGGCATCATCCCGCAGTTCCTGGTCGATCGCGAACTGATGCTCGCCGACGTCACCGAGTTGATCGTCACCGCCGACATGCACGAGCGCAAGCGGCTGATGTTCGATCATTCCGACGCCTTCGTGGCGCTGCCGGGCGGCATCGGCACGCTGGAGGAGGTGGTCGAGCAGATGACCTGGGCGCAGCTCGGGCGGCACTCGAAGCCGATCATGCTGGCCAACGTCGCCCACTTCTGGGATCCGTTGGTGACGTTGCTCGCCCACATGAAGGAGAGCGCCTTCATCCGACCCGGCTTCGAACTCTCCTACGGCGTGGCGAACACGATCGACGACATCCTGCCGAAGATGCGGAAGCGGTTGGCGCAACTCGCGGCGCGTGAGGCGGAGGCCGGAGCGGTGGATCTGGGGAAGATGTGAGGGGGGCAATGCCCATTGATACTCGTCTCACGAAATTCCGAAAAGGTCAAAACTTCGTGAGTTCGGTATGAGACCCACCTTTGCTCCTATCGCATCGATCAATTCAACTTCAACGCAGCATCGCAGTCAATTTTCTCAACTCGTGCCCAGGTCTGCCGACGATCCCCTGCCTTCAAGTCCTGGACTTCGCCGACACGAACACATTGGCCGATGTCGATTATGCCGAGCGGATCGTTCCAATCGGCAGCGGCCCGGCGAACATTGACCTCCCACCGAGCCTTGAGGATCGTGCCCGGGGCGATCGGCCGCGACAGGGGCGTCACAGCCCCGTGCGTCGTGAGCGAAGCGACATCGAAGTTGGTCTCGGAAAAGACCCTGGGACCGGTGAATCCGACGGCCAACCAACCTTGAAGGGCACCGGCGCCACCGGCTCGAGGCTCCGTCGGCTTCGGCGGCTTCGACGGCTCGCCGGGCGTTGGTTCCGCGGCCTTACATCCTTCGCCCGAGCAAACCGCCAGACGCTCCGACGCAACCTGCATCAAGACCTTCGTGAAACTCTCGATACCTTTCGGACAGATTTTTTCCATCAATTCTATGCGCGAAGCGACGCCAGACTGGTCGAATTTCTTACCAGTCGCCTCGCTCAAAATGGTCGACTTGGTGGAAAAGCAGAATTTTTCCTTCTCGTATTCGTCTTTCTTAAAGGTGAGGTAGGCTGCGACCAGCGCCAGACCAACGCCGATGAGCACCTTGTGAACGACTTCGACGGAATCCTTGTATTGCCCAAGCCCCATGATCCAGCCCTCCCCACGAGACAATTCAATCATGAGGGAGATCGTGAATTCACGCTATTGAAAATTGCGGACTTGTCTCATACTCGTCTCACGAAATTCCGACTCGTCGGAATTTCGTGGTTTTCGGCCTGACCGGCCGACGCCCGGTCGGGCTTGCCTTCACTCACGAAGTTTCGAAAAGGTCGAAACTTCGTTCGGTATCACACCATCTTCATCGCGCCGTTCTTCACCAGTTTGTAGAAGATGCTGTCCATCAACGCCTGGAACGAGGCGTCGATGATGTTCTCGCTGACGCCGATCGTCGTCCAATGG
>CALMFH010000152.1 GCA_937864925.1 uncultured Alphaproteobacteria bacterium
TTCGTCAAGGTCGAGGAAGTGGCCGGCATCGCCGCCTTCCTCGCCTCGCCCGACGCCGCCTCGATCACCGGTGCCACCATCTCGGTCGACGGTGGCTGGTCGGCGCGCTGAGCGCCGACCCTGAATAAGTGGTGCATCGGCGCGCTGAGCGCCGACCCCGAAAAAGGGGGGGGTATCGGCGCGCCGAGGGCCGATCCGAGAGTAGAGCGCCGGCGAGGGAGCGGCGGAGGCGGAGCGGTCGGCCTCCACGGCGACTGCCGAAACGGCGCCCGGCTGCGTAGCGATACGGAATGGCGGGCAGGCGGGGAGAGGTCCACGCTGTATCGTCGAAGACCCGGCGCTCGAGACCGGGACCGGGATGGCGGAGGGACGAACCATGCGGATCATACTCACGGCGGTGGTGGTTCTGGCGGCGGCGGTCGGGGCCGAGGCGGCTGAGACCGCGGCCGACAAGTTCGTCGGTGATCTGGTGTCGACCTGCGCCGTCTCGGCGGCGGTCAAACAGGTCCGCGCCAACCTCGCCAACCGCTTCGTTCCGGAGAACAAGACCGCGGCGACGGAGATGCCGAAAGCGCTGAAGCCCTTCCTCGGCGAGCCCTCCGCCGAGAAGAAGGAGGGTTACGTCGCCGTCCGTCTGCCGATCAAGGCGGCGGTCAAGGGGCTGAAGGTGACGCGCGTCAACTTCACCATCGGGGTTCAGAACGGCATCGACGCTCAGGTCGTCACCTTCGCCGCACCTCTCGATCAGGTGGAAGCGAAGTTCGGCGACGCCGTCCGGAAGATCCGTGCCAAGGGGGCCGAGGGCCTCGAAGTGCTGCTCGAGCCGGAAGGCGACACCACCGACTACGTCTGCGACCACTCGATGTGAGACCGTCGCGCGCGTACGGCAGACCGACGATGGTTTCGACGCCGCGGTGCGACGGTGTCGCCGTCTCACCGCGGCGCCAGAATCCGCGCCAGCGAAGCGATCGGCCCCGACCAGTCGCCGGCGACCGTCTGTCGGTGAAGGCGGGCGGTCGGGTACCACGGCGTGTCGGCGCGATCCTCGAGCCAACGCCAATCGGCGACGCGTTTCAACAGGATCTCGGTCGGCCGGCCGAGTGCGGCGGCGAGATGGGCGAGCGAGGTGTCGATCGTCACCACGCGGTCCGCGGCGGCGAGGACCGCGGCGGTGTCGAGGAAGGCATCACGGCCGGCGTCGAAGTTGGGCCCGGGATGTTCGACGACCAGATCGCCGGTCCCGGCGACCCGCCAACCGCTCGCCACGTCGGCTCGCTCCATCTCGTCCGCGGCGAGCTTCTGCACCGCCATCAGGCGGCGGCCGGGGGTGGCGAGCGGCGCGAGACGGACGGCACCGTCGAGGCTGCGACCGCGGTCGGCGGGCGAGTTCGGATTGCCGCGCCAGGCGATCGCCACCACCTCGGCATCGCCGGCGAGCCGTAGCCGCTGCCGCCAGTGGGTGACGCGAGCCGGATCGGCGGTGAGCGAGGCGGTGGTCGGCGGCAACGCACCGAGGGTGAGACCGAGTCGGTGCGGCAGACCCATCAGTGGCGTCTGCAGGTCGAAGGCCGCGGCATCGACGTGATCGGTGACCAACTCGGCTCCGGCGATTCCGGTCAGGAGCCGCACCAGCACGGTCGGCGCCTCGAGGGTGACGCGGGCGCCGAGCGAGACGGCGAGCGGCAGCAGACGGACGAACTGCAGCGTGTCGCCGAGACCCTGTTCGGCATGGACGAGCAGGGGGCGACCGGCGAGCGGTCGACCGTCCCAGTCGGGGATGTCGGTGTGGCGCGGTGGCGAGGCGAAGTCCTCGGTCTTCCAGCGCCATTCGTATTCGCGGAAGCCGGTGACCCAGTCGCCGGCTCTGAGCAGGGCGAGGCCGAGATTGTAATGGCCCTCGGCGAGATCGGGGTGGCGGCGGACCACTTCGCGCAAGGCTGCGAGGCTCTCGTCGGCGCGGGCGTGCTCGCCGAGGAGGTTGCCGAGATTGAGTCGCGCCATACGGTGATCGGGATCGAGCGCGAGGGCGGCGCGATAGGTCGCCTCCGCACCGTCGTCGTCGCCCTGCCGGGCGAGGGCGAGGGCGAGATTGGCGGTGGCGTCGGCATGGGTCGGATCACGTGCCAGGGCGGCGCGGAAGGCCTCGGTGGCGGCCACCGGGTCGCCGATCGCCGACAGCGCGTTGCCGAGATTGTAGCGGATGTCGGCGCGCTCCGGCGCGGCTTTCGCCGCGCGCCGGCCGAGTTCGACGGCGAGAGCGGCGTCGCCGGCACTGCGCGCCGCCGAGGCGGCGAGGGCGAGCGCATCGGGATGGGCGGGATGGACGGCGAGGATGCGGACGTAGCCGTCGAGCGCTCTGGCGGTGCGGCCGGCGCGGTGATGGGCGAAAGCGGCGGCGAGCGTGGCGGCGACCTCGTCGTCGGTCATGTCCGCCTCGTTCGACGCAAAGACGGTGCGGAGCGGTGATCGCGGATCTCGGCGACGTGGGCGGCGAGACGACCGACCGGGTCCGACCAGTCACCGGCCACCGTCTGGCGGAAGAGCCGCATCGTCGGATACCACGGGCTGTCGTCGCATCGTTCGAGCCAGCGCCAATCGGCCGAGCGCTTGAGCAGCAACAGCGTCGGCCGCCCCAAAGCACCGGCGAGATGGGCGGCGGCGGTGTCGGAGGTCACCACCAGATCGAGGCGGGCCATCGCCGCGGCGGTATCGAGGAAGCCCTCGCCTTCGCCGTCGAAATCGGCTCCCGGTCGGTCGATGCGGGTGGCGAAGGGGCTCGCGGCGAGCTGGTCGAGGCCGTGTTCCTTCTGTAGGGCGAGGAAGCGGACCCCGTCGAGGCCGAGAAGCGGGGCGAGCGCGGCGAGCGGCGGCGAGCGACCCTTGTCGGCGCGGGCGATCGGATTGCCCTGCCAGATGAGGCCGACACGCAGACGGCCGTCCTCCGGCAGCCGCTCGCGCCAGAGGGCGAGGCGGGCGGCGTCGGCGGCGATGTAGGGCACCTGCCCGGGCAGATCGGACAGCTCGTACCCGAGTACCCGCGGCAGATCGAGCATCGGCAGCTGCAGGTCATGAGCCGGCGAAACACCTCCGCCGGCGACCACCTCGATCGTCGTGCCTTCGGGCAGCGCCAGACGGCGAAGGAGCCCGTGCAGCACCCGGCGCGCCTCGACCACCACTCGGCCGCCACGAGCGGCGGCGGGGAGAAGGAAACGGGCGAACTGGATCTGATCGCCGAGCCCCTGTTCACCGTGGACGAGCAGGGTGCGTCCGGCGAGATCGCCACCGTCCCACTCCGGTGCATCGTGGCCGTGCGGTTTCATCTCGGCGCTCTTCCAGCGCCAGCGATAGGAGGTCAGACCGTCGCCGAGCCGGCCGGCTTGGAGCAGGGCATGGGCGCGATCGAGGTGGAGCTCGGCATCGTCGGGGGCGAGTAGGGCGGCCCGGTCGAGCGCCGTCACCGCCGCCACCGCCCGTCCGGCGTCGCGGAGTGCGTTGCCGAGGCCACGCCATGCCTTGACGGCCCCCGGATCGAGGGCGAGGCCGCTCTCGTAGGCCGGGATCGCCTCGTCCGGGCGATCGAGATCGCGCAACACGTTGCCGAGGCCGATGGCGGCCTCCGCCGAGGGAGCGGTCGCCATGACCTTGGCGAGCAGCGCTTCCGCCGCCTGCGGACGGCCGAGGTTGCGCAACACGACGGCGCGGTTGGTGGCGAGTTCCGGTGTGTCGAGACCGGCGCGGCGGGCGCGCTCGAAGAACAGGTGGGCGCGGGCGTATCGGCCGTCCTGGAGGGCGAGAACCCCGGTCATGTGCAGGGCTTCAGCGTGAGATCCGTCGGCGGCGAGAACTTCGGCATAGCCGGTTCGCGCCTCACCACGGCGGCCGGCGACATGGTCAGCGAGCGCAGCGCGGAACTTCTCGGCGATCGGAACCTCGGCGGGCGGAGCGAGCGGCGGCGAGGTGTGGTCGAAGAGCCGGGATCGGTCGCCGGCGGCGAGGCGGGCG
Source organism: uncultured Alphaproteobacteria bacterium (assembly GCA_937864925.1). Classification (GTDB taxonomy): domain Bacteria; phylum Pseudomonadota; class Alphaproteobacteria; order Rhizobiales; family Ancalomicrobiaceae; genus CALBKH01. The sequence continues at coordinate 4,003 of CALMFH010000152.1, forward strand.
ACCTCGGTGGCGAGGCGCGCGACCACCGGCCCCCAGACGTCGTCGCCGGGGCGCGCGCCGCGTACCTTCCGGAACAGACGGGCGGTCGGATACCACGGGTTGTCGACGCGATCGTCGCCGAGCCAGCGCCATTCCGGCAGCGCCTTCAGCAGGATCCACACCGGTCGACCCAGCGCGCCGGCGAGATGGGCGGCGGCGGTGTCGGTGGAGATCACCAGATCGAGGTTGGTCATCACCGCGGCGGTGTCGACGAAGGCGTCGGCTCCGCCGTCGAAGTCGTCGCCGAGGCTCTCGACGCTCATGTATGGCGCCACCGTCTCGACCTGTTCGCTGCCCGGCCCCTTCTGCAGGGAGATCAGGCGAACGCCGGGGATGCGCGCGAGCGGCGCCAGCGCGGCGAGCGGAATGGACCGGCCACGATCGACCATCGGATCGGGATTGCCCTGCCAGATCAGACCGATGCGGAAGCCGTCGCGCCGTGCCAGACGGCGCGCCCAACGGGTCACCCGTTCGGGCTCGGCAGCGAGGTAGGGCGTCTCAGCGGGGATGGTGTCGAGGCGCGTCCCGGTGAGGAACGGTAGACTCATCATCTGTGCCACCGCGTCGACCGGGGGCAGCGTCTCGCCTTCTACGACGACACCGTCGACGCCGGTCGCGGTCGCGAGCAGCGCCTGCAACCGCCGGCGGCAGCCGACGTGTACCGAGGCCGCGCCGTGCGCCTTCAGGACGGCGGCGTAGCGGACGAACTGGATGGCGTCGCCGAAGCCCTGCTCGGCGACGATCAACAGGCGCCGGCCCCGCGGATCGGCGCCGTCCCAGGACGGCAGCTTGCCGTTCGGACGGCCGTCGAGGCCGAGGCGCTTCGACTTCAACCGCCATTCGTAGTCGGGCAGGCCCTCGGCGTAGTTTCCCGCCGCCAGCAGAGTCATGCCATGAGCCATGTGGGCATCGGCATGATCGGGCCGAAGTGCGATGGCGCGGGCGAATGCGGCGCGCGCCTCCTCCGGACGTTCACGTTCGCCGGCGGCGATGCCGAGGTTCGACCAGGCATCGGCGTGGTTCGGATCGGCCGTCACCGCGGCGCGGGCGAACCACAGGGCGAGACCGGTGTCGCCGTGGTTGCGTTCGTGGACGCCGAGGTTGGAGAGGGCATCGGCGTCGTCGGGGGCGAGCGCCACCGCCTCCTCCCAGACGCGGCCGGCGGCGTCGGCATCGCCGGCTTCGAGCAGGATGCGGCCGAGGGAGATGCGATGGCGGGCGTCGTTCGGTGCGGCGGCGACGGCGCCGCGGGCGACCGAGGTGGCGAGATCGACGCGGCCGGCGGCGCGCAGTGCCTCGCAGGCCACCGCGAGGACACCGGCATCGGCGGGGAACCGCGCGGCGAGGACTTCGGCGCGGCTCGCCGCCTCGTCGGTACGGCCACGGGCGAGGTCGAGGTTGACGAGGTTGAGTCCGGCGGCGCGATGGCCGGGATCGAGGGCCAGGGCGCGATCGAGGGCGACGCCGGCGGCATCGAGATCGCCCCGACGTTTGGCGACGACCGCGAGGTTGGCGAGGCGGTCGGGATCGCTGCCGTCCTCGGCGACCGACTGGGTGGCGAAGACCAACGCGTCGGCGAGCGCCTCGTCGCCGCCACACGCCATCCGCGCCATGGCCAGGGCATCGAGCAGGCGTCCGTCGCGCGGCGCGGCCGGTACGGCGCGGGCGAGAAACGCCGCCGCCTCGTCCGGGGCACCGCGGCCGTAGGCGGCGAGCCCGGCGGCGTGCAGCGCCGTCACGGTCTCGCCCGGCGCCGGGCCGGGGCCGCCGAAGAGGCGAGCCAGGCGGGCGAGATCGCCGGCCGCCGCCCGCATCGGCTCCGACCAGTCGCCGGTTCGGTTCTGGCGGAAGATCCGCATCGACGGGTACCAGGGCGTGAGGCCGCCGGCGAGGCCCCAGCGCCATTCCGGTACGCGTTTGACGATCAGCCACACCGGCCGACCGAGGGCACCGGCGACATGGGCCATGGCGGTGTCGGAGGTGATCACCAGATCGAGCGAGGCGATCACCGCGGCGCTGTCGAGGAAGGCGCCGCCCGTGGCGTCGAAGTCGTCGCCGAGGTCGGTGAGCGACAGGCCGGAGGGTGGCGGCTGATCGCGCCCGAACCCCTTCTGCAGCGCCACGAACCGGACGCCGGGGACCTCGGCGAGCGGCGCGAAGGCCGAGAGCGGGATCGAGCGACCCTTCTCCACCGGCGCCCTGGGATTGCCCTGCCAGGTGAGCCCGACACGGAGTGCGCCGGGGCCGAGCGCCGGATGATCGCGCCAGCGCGCCACCCGCGCCGGTTCGGCCACCAACCAGGGAGCGGTGGGAGGCACTTCGCGGCGACCGAGTTCGAGAAGCCCGGGCAGGGTCAGGAGCGGCACCCAGATGTCGTGAGGCGGCAGAGGGGTGCCCTCGGCGACGATGCTCACCCGACCGTCCGGTCGCGAGAAGATCGGCGAGGTCGAAAGCAGTGCCGCGAGTGCCGGTTGGCAGACGAAGATCAACCGTCCGATGCGATCGGCGATCGCCGGGATCAGGCGAACGAAGTGGAGCGTGTCGCCGAGCCCCTGTTCGTGATGCACGATCAGGGTGGCGTCCGGGCGCGGCGAGCCGTCCCACTTCGGCGCCGCCACCGCCGGCGGTCGGGCAAAGGGTCTGGTCGCTTCGAGCCGGAATTCGTAACGCGACCACGCGACCTTCCAGTCGCCGGCCAGGAGGTGGGCACAGCCGATGTCGTAGGCGAGTTCGGGCCAGGTCTCGGGAGGGAAGTCGAAGCCGCGCCACACCTCGAGGGCGGCGGCCACCTCGCCGAGCGAGCGCAGGGCGACACCGAGATTGAGACGGGCACCGCGATGGCCGGGCTCGAACACCAGTGCCCGCCGATAGGCGGTGGCCGCTTCGGCGTCGCGTAGTTGCGCCTGCAGCGCCACGCCGAGATTGTAATGAGCCTCGACGTGATCCGGGGCGACCGCCGCCGCGTCGCGGAAACACCTCTCGGCCGCCGGCGCGTCCTCGCGGAGAAGGGCGAGGTGGCCGGCCTGACAGAGTGTGATCGGGTCCCGCGCATTGGCCGCCGCCGCCTCGTCGATCACCGCCGCCGCCTCGTCGAGACGCATCGCCTGGAGGAGCGCGCGAGCGAGGTTGGTGCGCACCCCCGGTTTGTCGGGGGCAAGGGCCACGGCGCGACGGCCGGCCTCGATCGCCTCGTCGAGACGGCCGAGGTCGACGAGCGGCAGGACCAGATTCTGCCAGCCGGGGCCGAAGTCGGGGCGGGCGTCGAGCACCGCGCGGATCACCGCGACCGCGGTCTCGTGATCGCCGCGCTGATGGCGGACGACGCCAAAGAGATGACGGACTTCGAGATCGTCCGGCGTATCGGCGAGGAGCCGTCGCCAGATCGCCTCGGCCGCGGCGAATTCTCCCGCCGCCTGCAGGCGCCGGCCTTCGGTGAGGAGGTCATCGCGGGTGGAAGCGGCGGCCATCGTGTCGCGTGCACTCCCGCAACGGCGGCGGCGCCGCCGCCGCGATCAGTAGGGCTTGTAGGACTTCTCCTCGAGGATCGCCGACCCGAGGGCGAGATTGATCTCCCGCTTCAGCTCCGCTCGTCGATCGTTGGTGCGATAGACCGAGCGCGCCAGTTCGACGAACTTCGCGCCGAAATCGCCGTCGCGCTCGCAGTCGCGGATGTCGTCCTCGATCCGCCAGAGGGTCTCGTTGACTTGCCTGAGGGCGGCATGGAGGCGAGAAACGGCGGGGTCGGCCTCGACCGATCCGAGGCGTTCACGCAACAGGTGCAGTTCGGCTCGGACGTTGGCGAGTTTGGCCGGATCGGCGATGCGTTCCGACTTGATCTCCAGAATGGTGATCTTGTCGACGAGTTCGCCCCAGGCGACCGGCACCTCGATCATCTTCGTCCACCCTCGTCCCGCCTTCGGCGCCGCTCCTCGCCCGGTGGAACCGGAAACGGGGCGCCGCCTGCGCGGTGCCCCGTCCGGTTCGGTCCTCGAGACCGATTCGCAGTGTAGCCTGGGGGACGATGCCAGAAAGCCGCGCGAGCTGTCCAGCATCCTCCCCGGGCGACGTCAGCTCCAGCTGAAGTCGCCGGCGGTCAGATCACCGGCGGTCTTGCCGGTGAGCTTGATCTCCATGTCGGCGGTGCCGTCACCGTCGACGTCGACCTGCAGGGTCTCGGTTCCGTCGTCGAACCGAGCCTGGCTGCTGCCGGTGGCGGTGAGCGCACCGCTGCCGAGGTAGGAGAAGCTTCCGCTCAGCAGACCCTGGAACACCAGCGAGTCGGTCCCCGAGACGAAGTCGAGGATGACGTCGCCGCTGCCGGAAGCCGACTGACCGGTCGCGGTGAAGACGAACTGGTCCGCACCCGAGCCGCCGGTGATCGTGTCGGAGCCGGTACCGCCGGTGAAGACGTCCGCTCCACCGCCGAGAGCGACGGTCGCGCCGTTCGAGCCGGTCAGCACGATCAGGTCGGCACCGCTGCCGCCGGTGAGGGTCTCGACATTGGCGATCGTCGCGGTGGTGCCCGAGCCGAGCGTCAGGGTGTCGTTACCGCCGCCGAGATCGATCGACCCGGTGAAGGTTCCGGTGATCGTCAAGGCGTCCGCCGCCGCACCACCACTGATGGTCTCGGCGTTGGCGACCGTCGCGGTCGCTCCCGCCGCGGCGAAGGTCAGGGTGTCGCTGCCGGCACCGAGTTCGACGGTCGCGCCGGTGATGGCACCGCCGAACACCACCTCGTCGTCGTTCGAGCCACCGATCAGCGTCTCCACACCGGAGACGGTGGCGGTGTTGGCGAAGGCGCCGAGGGTCAGCTTGTCGTTGCCGGCCCCGAGGGAGATCGTCGCACCGGTCGCCTGGGCGCCGAGTGTGACGACGTCGTTGGTGGACCCGCCGGTGACCGTCTCGACGTTGGACACGGTGACCGTGTTGATCCAGTTGCCGAGTGTCAGACTGTCGTCGCCGGCGCCCAGATCGTAGAGGCCACGCAACAGCTGCGCCCCGACCACCACGATGTCGCTCGATCCGGCACCGGTCAACGTTTCGACGTTCGACACCGTGGCGGTGTTGTCGAAGGCACCGAGGGTGAGGTTGTCGAAGCCGCCGCCGAGATCGATCACCACGCCGGCCGCGGCGGCCGCCAGGGTGACGGTGTCGGACGAAGCCCCGCCGGTGAGGGTTTCGACGTTGGAGGTCGTCAGGGTGTTGACGAAGGCGCCGAGGGTGAGGGCGTCGTTGCCACCGGCGAGGTCGACTTCGGCACCGGTGACCTGCACTTCGAAGGTCACGGCATCCGCCGCCGCCGAGCCGGTGAGGGTCTCGACGTTGGACAGGGTGGCCGTGGCGCCCGCCGTGTCGAAGGTCAGGGTGTCGTTGCCGGCCCCGAGGTCGATGATGGCGCCGGTGACGGCGGCCCCGAGGACCACGGTATCGTCGGTCGAGCCGCCGACCAGGGTCTCGACGTGCGAGACCGTGGCGGTGTTGACGTAGGCCCCGAGGGTCAGCTTGTCGTTGCCGGCCCCGAGATCGATGGCCGAACCGGTCGACTGGGCCCCCAAGGTGATCAGGTCGTTGGTCGAGCCGCCGGTGATGGTTTCGGCGTTCGAGACGGTGAGCGTGTTGATGAACGCGCCCAGCGTCAGACCGTCGTCTCCGCCGCCGAGGTCGTAGATCCCACGCGCCGCCTGCGAACCGAGCACCACCACGTCGGACGACGCGTCGCCGGTCAGCGTCTCGACGTTCGACACCGTGACGGTGTTGTCGTAGGCGCCGAGGGTGAGGGCGTCGTTGCCGCCGGCGAGGTCGATCACCCAGCCGGTCGCCTGGGCTCCCAGGATGACCGCGTCGTAGGACGCACCGCCGGTGACGGTCTCGACGTTCGACACCGTGGCGGTGTTGAGGTAGGAGCCGAGCACCAGGATGTCGTCGCCGCCGGCGAGGTCGATGACCGATCCCGCCGCCTGAGCGGCGAAGCCGATCACGTCGGCCGCCGCACCGCCGGTGACGGTCTCGACGTTCGACACCGTGACGGTGCCACCGCCGGCCGCCAGGGTCAGCGTATCGGTACCGCCGCCGAGATCGGCAGTGGCACCGGTGGCCGCGGCTCCGAAGACGACCTCGTCGTCGCCGGTTCCGCCGGCGATGGTCTCGAGATTCGACACGGTGACCGTGTTGGTGAAGTCGCCGAGGGTCAGCTTGTCGCGACCCGCGCCGAGATCGACGGTCGAACCGGTCGACTGGGCACCCAGCGTCACCAGATCGTTGGTCGAGCCGCCGGTGACGGTCTCGACGTGCGACATGGTGACGGTGTTGACGAACGCCCCGAGCGTGAGGCTGTCGTCACCGCCGCCGAGGTCGTAGACACCGCGCTGCAACTGCGCCCCGACCACCACGACGTCGGACGAGGCCCCGGCCGTGACCGTTTCGACGTTCGACACCGTGACGGTGTTGTCGAAAGCCCCGAGGGTGAGGGCGTCGTAACCGCCGTCTAGATCGATCACCGCACCGGTCGCCTGCGCCGCAAGCACGATCGTGTCGGACGAGGCACCACCGGTGACGGTCTCGATGTTCGACACCGTCGCCGTGTTGACGAAGGAGCCGAGCACCAGAGTGTCACCACCGGCATCGAGGTCGATGGTGAGACCGGTCGTCTGAGCGCTCAGAGTGACCTGGTCGGTCCCGGCATCACCGGTGACGGTCTCGACGTTGGTCACGGTGACCGTGCCGCCGGCCGAAGCCAGTGTCAGGGTATCGAGGCCGCCGTCGAGATCGACGGTGACTCCGGTGACCGCGGCCCCGAAGACCACGGCATCGTTGGTCGAGCCACCGGTGACGGTCTCGACGTTCGACACGGTGACCGTGTTGACGAAGGCCCCGAGCACCAGCGTGTCACGGCCGGCACCGAGGTCGACGGTCGAGCCGGTCGACTGGGCACCCAGCGTGACGGTGTCGTTGGTCGAGCCACCGCTGATGGTCTCGACGTTCGACACGGTGAGCGTGTTGATGAACGCTCCGAGCGTCAGGCTGTCGTCGTCGCCGCCGAGATCGATCGCCGCGCCGGTCGTCTGGGCGGTGAGCACCACCTCGTCGGCGGCGGTGCCGCCGGTGACGGTCTCGACGTGAGCGATCGACACGGTGTTGGCGAAGTCGCCGAGGATCAGCGCGTCGCCGCCGCCGGCCAGATCGATCGCGATGCCCGTCGCCTGCACGGCGAGGGTGACCGTATCGGCAGAAGCCCCGCCGGTGACGGTCTCGACGTTCGACACGGTGACGGTGTTGTCGAAGGCCCCGAGAGCCAGAATGTCGTCGCCGGCGGCGAGGTCGAGGGTCGCCCCGGTGATCTGACCCCCGAAGGTGACGATGTCGTCGGCCGTCGCACCGGTGACGGTCTCGACGTTCGACACGGTGACGGTGGCGCCGGTGGCGTCGAACGTCAGGGTGTCGCCGCCGCCGCCGAGATCGACGGCGCCACCGGTGACGGCGGCTCCGAAGACCACGGTGTCGTCGTTCGTCGCACCGGTGACGGTCTCGACGTTCGACACGGTGACCGTGTTGACGAAGGCGCCGAGTACGAGGGTGTCGCGGCCCGCGGCGAGATCGACGATCACGCCGGTCGCCTGGGCACCGAGGGTGACGGTGTCGTCGGTGGACCCGCCGGTGACCGTCTCGACGTTCGACACGGTGACCGTGTTGATGAAGGCGCCGAGGGTCAGCGTGTCGTCACCGCCACCGAGATCGATGGCCGAGGCGGTCACCTGGGCACCGAGCACCACGGTGTCGGCCGAACCGACGCCGACGATGGTCTCGACGTTCGACACCGTGACGGTGTTGTCGAAAGCGCCGAGCACCAGTTTGTCGGACCCGCCGGCGAGATCGACGATCGCGCCGGTCGCCTGGGTGGCGAGGGTGACGGTGTCGGCGGAGGCACCGCCGGTGACGGTCTCGAGGTTCGACACGGTGACCGTGTTGACGAAAGCGCCGAGAACCAGTCGATCGTCGCCGGCGTCGAGGTCGAGGACGACCCCGGTCGCCTGACCACCGAGTGTGACGACGTCGTCGGCGGTGGCGCCGGTGACGGTCTCGATGTTCGACACCGTGACGGTGGCGCCGGTCGCGGCGAAGGTCAGGGTGTCGTCGCCGTCGCCGAGATCGACGGTGGCGCCGGTGACCGCGGCCCCGAAGACCACGGCATCGTTGGTCGAACCGCCGGTGATGGTCTCGACGTTCGACACGGTGACCGTGTTGACGAAGGCGCCGAGCACCAGCGTGTCGCGGCCGGCGGCCAGATCGATGGTCGAGCCGGTCGATTGGACCCCGAGGGTGACGGTGTCGTCGGTCGAGCCGCCGGTGACGGTCTCGACGTTGGACACGGTGACCGTGTTGATGAACGCCCCGAGGGTCAGGGTGTCGTCGTCGTCGCCGAGGTCGATCGATGCGCCGGTCGACTGCGCGGTGAGGACCACCTCGTCGGCGGCGGTTCCGCCGGTGACCGTCTCGACGTGGGCGAGCGAGACGGTGTTGGCGAAGTCGCCGAGCACCAGTCGATCCGATCCGCCGGCCAAGTCGATCGCCATGCCCGTCGCCTGGGTGGCGAGGGTGACGGTGTCGGAGGAGGCGCCACCGGTGATGGTCTCGAGGTTCGAGACCGTCACCGTGTTGTCGAAGGCCCCGAGCACCAGCGTGTCGTTGCCGTCGTCGAGATCGAGGGCGGCACCGGTCACCTGACCACCGAGGGTGACGACGTCATCGGCCGTCGAGCCGGTGACGGTCTCGATGTTCGACACGGTGACGGTGGCGCCGGTCGCGGCGAAGGTCAGGGTGTCGTCGCCGTCGCCGAGATCGACGGTGGCGCCGGTGACGGCGGCGGCGAAGGTCACCTCGTCGTCATCGGAACCGCCGGTGACGGTCTCGACGTTGGTCACGGTGACGGTGTTGGCGAAGTCGCCGAGCACCAGTCGGTCGCGGCCGGCGGCCAGATCGATGATCGTGCCGGTCGCCTGGGCACCGAGGCTGACGGTGTCGTTGGTCGACCCACCCGTGATGGTTTCGACGTTGGAGACGGTGACCGTGTTGATGAAGGCGCCGAGCACCAGCGTGTCGTTGCCGTCGTCGAGATCGACCACCGATCCGGTCGCCTGAGCGCCGAATGTGACGGTGTCGTCGGTCGAGCCGCCGGTGATGGTCTCGATGTTGGAGACGGTGACGGTGTTGACGAAGGCACCGAGGGTCAGACTGTCGGAGCCACCGGCCAGGTCGATTCGACCCGTCGTCGCCTGAGACCCGAGCGTCACGGTATCGGAGGACGCACCGCCGGTGACGGTCTCGATGTTGGACACCGTGACGGTGTTGACGAAGGCACCGAGCACCAGCCGGTCGTTGCCGCCGGCCAGGTCGATGGCCGTGGCGGTCACCGCGGCGGAGAGCGTCACCAGATCGGCAGCGCCGCCACCGGTGACGGTCTCGACGTTCGCGACGGAGATCGTCGCGCCGGTGGCGTCGAGGACCAGCTTGTCGCTGCCGTCACCGAGGTCGACGACCGTGCCGTCCGCTTCGACGGCGAAGGTGACGATGTCGGTGCCGGAGCCGCCGGTGATGGTCTCGACGTTCGACACGGTGACGGTGTTGGTGAAGGCCCCGAGCACCAGGGTGTCGGCGTCGTCGCCGAGGTCGATCTTCGCTCCGGTGATCTGGGCGGAGAACGTCAAGGTGTCGGCGGCGGTACCGCCGGTGACCGTCTCGACCCCCGAGAGGGTGACGGTGTTGACGAACGATCCGAGCACCAGCGTGTCGGCACCACCGGCGAGCGCGATCGTCGCCCCGGTCGCCTGAGTGGTCAGCGTCACCATGTCGGCGGCGCTGCCGCCGGTGATGGTCTCGACGTCGACCAAGGTCACGGTGTTGGCGAACGCGCCGAGCACCAGGGCATCGGCCCCGCCGGCGAGATCGATCTCGGTTCCGGTCGCCTGGGTGGCGAGCGTGACGATGTCCGCAGACGCCCCACCGGTGATCGTCTCGGCGTTGGAGACGGTCAGGGTGTTGACGATGTCGGCGAGGACGAGCCCGTCGGCGCCGCCGGCCAGATCGATCGAGGTGACGGCCGAGCCGAGAGTGACCAGATCGTCCGCCGCGCCGCCGACGATGGTCTCGACGTGGGTCGCGGTGACGGTGGCACCCGAGTCGTCGAACACCAGCTTGTCGGAACCGCCGGCCAGGTCGATCACCGCGCCGGTGACGTCCGCACCGAAGACGACGGTGTCGGAGGAGGCCCCGCCGGTGATGGTCTCGGCGTTGTAGACGGTCGCGGTGTTGACGAAGTTGCGCAGCACCAGCGTGTCGTTGCCGGTGCCGAGGTCGACGATCGCCCCGGTCGCCTGGGTGGCGAGAGTGACGCTGTCGTTGGTCGATCCGCCGAGCACCGTCTCGATGTTGGAGAGGGTGACGGTGTTGACGAAGGCGCCGAGCTTCAGCCGGTCGGCGCTGCCGCCGAGGTCGATCGAATGGCCGGTCGCCTGGGTCGCCAGCGTCAGCACGTCGGAGGAGACACCACCGACGATGGTCTCGACGTTGGCGATGGTCGCCGTGTTTTCGAAAGCGCCGAGCACCAGCTTGTCGCTGCCTACCCCGAGGTCGATGGTGGCGTCGGTCACCTGGCTACCCAGGGTGACGATGTCGGCGGAGGCACCGCCGGTCAGGGCTTCGACGTTCGACACCGTCAGAGTGTTGACGTAGGCGCCGAGCACCAGCGTGTCGTAGCCGGCGGCGAGGTCGATGGCGATGCCTGTGGCGGCACTGCCGAGGGTGACGACGTCCGTCGCCGCGCCGGCCGTGATGGTCTCGACGTTGGCGAGGGTGACGGTGGCACCGTCGTCGGAGAAGGTGACGCCGTCACCGCCGCCGCCGAGATCGATCGTCGCCTCGGTGATCGCCGAGCCGAGCACGACGGTGTCGGAGGACGCGCCGCCGGTCAGCGTCACGAGCGCCGACACGGTGACCGTGTTGACGAAGGCCCCGAGCACCAACTTGTCGGACCCACCGCCGAGGTCGACGGTGGTACCGGTCGCCTGGGTGGCCAGTGTGACGGTGTCGGAGGAGACACCGCCGGAGATCGTCTCGACGTTGGAGAGGGTCAGGGTGTTGACGAAGGCGCCGAGCACCAGCTCGTCGCCACCGCCAGCGAGGTCGATGGTCGCGGCGGTGGCACGCGTGGCCAGCACCACCCGGTCGTCGCCGCTGTCGCCGACGATGGTCTCGACGTTGGAGGCCGTCACCGTGTTGGTGAAGGCGCCGAGCACCAGCTTGTCGGAGCCGCCGGCCAGATCGATGGTGAGGTTCGCCGCCTGGGCACCGAGCGTGACGGTGTCGGAGGAGGCTCCACCGGTGACGAACTCGACGTTCGACGCGGTGATCGTGTTGACGAAGGCGCCGAGCGTCAGGCTGTCGTCGCCGGCCGCCAGATCGATCGTCGCGCCGGTGGCCGCCGCCGCCAGGGTGACCTGATCGACGGCACCGCTGCCGGTGATGGTTTCGACACCGGACGACGTGACGGTGGCTCCGTCGGCGGCGAAGGTCAGGCTGTCGCCGCCGGCGCCGAGATCGATCGTCATGCCGGTGACCGCACCACCCAACACGAGGGTGTCGGTGGAGACGCCGCCGACGACGGTTTCGATGCCGGTCACCGTGACGGTGTTGACGAAGGCCCCGAGGGTCAGAGTGTCGTTGCCGGCACCGAGGTCGACGGTCGCCCCGGTCGCCTGGGCGGCGAGGGTGACGGTGTCGTT
>CALMFH010000153.1 GCA_937864925.1 uncultured Alphaproteobacteria bacterium
CCGCGGATGCCGCGGCGAAGAAGGCGTCGGACGATGCCGCTGCCGCGAAGGCGGCTGCGGATGCCGCGGCGAAGAAGGCGTCGGACGATGCCGCTGCCGCGAAGGCGGCCGCGGAAGCTGCGGCGAAGAAGGCGTCGGACGATGCCGCTGCCGCGAAGGCGGCTGCGGAAGCTGCGGCGAAGAAGGCGTCGGACGATGCCGCTGCCGCGAAAGCGGGCGACGGGGCGGCGGCGTCCGACGAAGCCGAGCGTGCCGCTGCCGCCGATGCGGTCGGCATCCGCCCGGCGGCGATCGCCGCTCCGCTCGCCGGCAAGGCCGACGAGCTGACGTTGATCAAGGGCATCGGTCCGCAGAACGAGAAGAAGCTCCACGGCATCGGCGTCTACCATTTCGCCCAGATCGCCGACTGGTCCCCCGAGAACGCCGCCTGGGCCGGCTCGTTCATGGCCTTCCCCGGTCGGATCGAGCGCGAGGATTGGATCGGTCAGGCCAAACGATTGGCGAGCGGTTCCACGGCCGCCGCGCCGGCCGCCGCCGCCGGCCTGCCCCCGGAGATGGCCGCTGCCGCCATCACGCCGACGGTGGCTCCCGAGGATGCCGAGCGTGCCGCTGCCGCAGACGCGGTGGGCACCCGTCCGATGGCGCTCGCCGCGGCGATGGGCGGCAAGGCCGACGACCTCAAGCGCATCCGCGGCATCGGCCCTGCCAACGAGAAGAAGCTGAACGGCCTCGGGGTCTATCACTTCTCGCAGATCGCCGCCTGGACGGCGGAGAACGCCCGGTGGGCCGGCTCGTTCATGGCCTTCCCCGGCCGCATCGAGCGCGAGGAGTGGATCGCCCAGGCCAAGGTGTTGGCGACCGGTGCCGAGACCGAGTTCTCCAAACGGGTCGACGCCGGCGAGGTGCCGACGTCCAAACCCGGCGCCTGATCGTTCCGGCGACGGAAACGACCCGACGACAGAGTGAGGGCGGGTGTGGTTCGGCCGCACCCGCCCTTGGTTCGTCGTCGGCACGACGACGTCGTCACGCCCCGACACGATCGAGGAAGGCGACGATCGCATCGAGGGTCGGGGCATCTTCCAGCAGTGGTGCGTGGCCCTGGTCGGCGACCTCGACCACATCGAGCCCGGGATGCCGCTCCGCCATCTTCGCGACCGTCGCGGCGGAGAGCAGATCGGAGCGCGCGCCGCGCAGCACCTGGAGGGGCACGGCGGCGAGCGAATCGAACGGCGCCCAGAGATCCGGCATCGGCGTCTCGGGTGTCACCGCGGCGAGGGTCGAGGCGATCGCCGGGTCGTAGTCCATCTTCGGCCGCCCGCCGACGTCGCGATGCAGCCGCCGGGCGAAGCGTTGCCAACCCGCGTCGTCGAGTGCCGGGAAGACCTCCCGATTGGCGAACTTCATCGCCGCCACCACCGCGTCCCAGGTCGCGCCCTCCGGCAGCGGTTGGCCGACGTAGCCTCGGATCCGCATCAGCCCGGCGATGTCGATCTCGGTCCCGATGTCGTTGAGCACCGCCGCCTTCACCAGCCCCGGCGCCACCAGCCCCGAGACGAGCGTGACGATGCCGCCCCGCGACGTGCCGAAGGCGGTGATCTCGTCGATCCCGAGCGCCGTGAGGCCGAGCCGGGTGTCGGCGAGTTCCTGCACCACGGTGTAGCGGCTCGGATCCGGATCGTACTGCGACGTGCCGCGCCCGCGGAATTCGAACACCACCACGCGCCGTGCCGGCGAGGTCGCCGATCCGCCGACGAGGCGGGCGGCGAGCGGCTCGAAGTCACGGCAGTTGCGGGTGAGCCCGGGCAGGCACACCACCGGCCGCCGGTCGGTCGGCCCGAGCGGCGCGTAGTCGCGCCCGGCGAGAACGAGGCCGTCCGCCGAGAAGAAACGGAACGGACGGTGAAGGGTGCCGAGCGCGTCGCGCGTCTCGGGACCGAAGGCGACGCCGGTCGGCGGCGCGAGGGGCGGGGAGGCGTCCAAGGGTGAACTCCGCGGGAGAGGGTCCCGCCGAAGGTCCTCGCTTCCGGGACGCGGTGCAAGTCTCCGAAGGGAGAAGGTCGCCGCGACCGGTCCTCTCCACGACGGTGGAGGCGAGCGGGGCCTTGGCCCGCCGCTCTCATACCGGTCACGAAGTTTCGACCTGTTCGAAACTTCGTGACCGGTATCAGTTCCCGCCGAACAGGAAGCTGCCGATTCCGCCGGACGGCTTCTGCGCCGGCACCGAACCGGTCATCGACGACGACTTCGCTCCGATGCCGCGTTTCAGATCCTGGGCGAGTTCGAGCTTCCGGCCTTCGAGGCGGAAGCGGTACACCTGCAGATTCTCCAACACGCGGTGGACGTAGTTGCGCGTCTCGGAGAACGGGATGCGCTCCATCCAGTCGACGATGTCGATCTGACCGGTGCGCGGATCACCGTATTCGCGCACCCAGTCGCGGATGCGCCCCGGCCCTGCATTGTAGCCGGCGATCGCCATGACGTAGTTGCCGTCGTAGTTGTTGACGAGATTGGCGACGTAGCCGGCCCCGAGGCGGATGTTGTAGATGGGATCGTTGCGCCAGGCGTCACGGTTGTAGGCGATGCCGAGCTTCTTTGCGGCGTCGCGTCCCGTGTCGGGCATCACCTGGAAGATGCCGGTGGCGCCGGCCGACGACACGACCGCCTGATTGAACTCGCTCTCCTGACGCATGATGGCGAAGGCGAGCGCCTTCTCGAGCCCGGAGGTGTCGACATCGGGCTTGACGCCGATCGGGAAGGCCATCGCCTGCATGTCCATGCCGCGCTGGGCACCCGCCTTGCCGGCGGTGACCGCGAGATTTGTCCAGCCCTGTTTTTCCGCCATCTCGATCACCGCGGCGATCTGGCCGGCGGTCGGTAGGGTCTCGGCCATGTGCTTGTAGAACACCGCGGCGAGATCCTTGCGCCCGAGTTTGCCGATACGTCTGGCCGCCTCGAAGCGATCGTCGTGGTCCATCGCCGCACGGTCGGAACCGTTCGGCGACACGCTACGCGAGATGCCGAGATCGCTCATTCCGAGCTTGGCGCGCGCCATCTGGCCGTAGAAGGTGAAGCCGAATTCGGCCGCCTTGCGATAGTAGTCGTTGGCCGATCCGCCGGCACCGGCCTCCGCCGCCCGACCCATCCAATAGTAGGCACGGGCACGGGTGACCGGCTTGCCGGAATCCTCCGCCACCGCAGCGAAATGCTTCATCGCGGCGTTCGCATCCGAGAGGAAGCGCAGAGCGTACCAACCGGCGTGGAAATCGGCCTCGGCCTGATTGGCCGGCGACGAGCCCGAGTGGCCGACCACCACCCGATAGGCGGTCTTGGCGTCACCCATGTCGAGGAGCTTACGGCTGACGATCCGCTTCTCTTCCCACCATTCGTCCGGCCGCCCCATGGCGCGCGGATCCTTCGGCGCGCGGACGAGCAATTCGGCCGCCTCCTTCCAGCGGTCGCTGCGGCGTGCGTACTGGGCTCGGGCGAAGAGGAAGATCGGGTCGTCCTTGAGCGAGGCGGGCACCTGATCGAGCAGCGAGCCGGCATTCGCCTGCTTCTTCTCCACCGCCTGCGCCGCCTTGGCCAGCGTCTGGTATCCACCACCGAGCTTACCGGCGGCGCGCTGTGCTTCGCCGGGATGGCCTTTCAGTACCAGGAGATCGAAACGCGCCTTGTAGTCGGCCGAGCCGAGCAGATCGCCGAACTCGGTCTCGAGCACGGTCGCCTCGTCGCCGGCGAGCTTGTCGTCGCGATAGGCGTAGCGCACCCATTGCTTGGCGTCGTCCTTGCGGCCCTTCTGGACCAGGGCACGCGCCAGCATGATGCGGCCGCGGTTGGAATAGGGCCGTGACCCCTGGAAGGCGAGGATGACGTCGTCGGCCGACGGCGCCTCCTTCTCCAGCGCCTGTTCGGCGCGCCGGCGGAAGAACTCCGGATCCGGCCAGGTCGGGTTGGCGATGGCGAAACGGGTGATGGCGGCCGACGGCAGGCCCGACCCCATGCGGATCAGATACCAGTCGACGATCTTCTGATCGATGCGGTCGAGATCGCCGCGCATGGCGTTGATGCCGGCGACGTCGCCACGCGACGCGATCTCGATGGCGCGGGCGAGATCGCCGGCCTGCGCCGGGCCGGTCGAGACGAGCGCCACCGCCAGCGCCGCGGCGGGCGCCAGGGTGCGGATCATCCGTCGGGTGGTGGCCAGCATGATCGTCTCCTCGATACGCACCGGTCGCATCCGTCGACCTCCCGCCCGGAGCCCGATGGGAACGACGACGGCCTCACCGCCGTCGAGTGCGGGAGGCGGACCGGATCGATCCTCGACCCTAGGTCCCGTATCGTGAACAATTCCTTACGATCCGGCCGTGGCCCCGCCCGAATCCAGTCGCCGCTTGCCGTCGTGCGGGCGCGGGACTATTGTCGCCGCCCGCTCGCCCGCGCAACGATGGATCCGACGATCCCGCCGGTGCGAGCGGATCATGCGCCGTTTCTCGCGGCATTTCCAGGCTCCGAAGGGGTTCAACGATGTTCAAGGGCTCGATCACCGCACTCGTCACGCCGTTCTCGAACGGGCGCGTCGACGAGAAAGCCCTGCAGGACTTCGTCGCCTGGCAGATCGCCGAAGGTTCGAACGGTGTCGTGCCCTGCGGCACCACCGGCGAGAGCCCGACACTGTCCCACGCCGAGCACAAGCGCGTCGTCGAACTCACCCTCGAGGTGGCCAAGGGCAAGGTGCCGGTGATCGCCGGCGCCGGCTCCAACAACACGGCCGAAGCGATCGACCTCGCCACCCACGCCGAGAAGGCGGGGGCCGACGGCGTGCTGGTGGTGGCGCCCTACTACAACAAGCCGAGCCAAGAGGGGCTCTACCGCCACTTCATGGCGATCGACGCGGCGATCGGCATCCCGATCATCGTCTACAACATCCCGCCGCGCTCGGTGGTCGACATCTCGGTGGAAACCATGGACCGGCTGTTCCGCGACAGCCGCAACATCAAGGGCGTCAAGGATGCCACCGGCAATCTGGCGCGGCCGGCGTTGCAGCGCATGAAGTCCGGACCGGAGTTCGTCCAGCTCTCCGGTGAGGACGCCACCGCCCTCGGCTTCAACGCCCAGGGCGGGGTCGGCTGCATCTCGGTGACCGCCAACGTCGCCCCGCGGCTCTGTGCCGAGTTCCAGGCGGCGATGGCGGCCAACGACTACGAGAAGGCGCTCGAGTACCAGGATCGCCTGATGCCGCTGCATCGGGCGCTCTTCCTCGAGCCCAACCCGGCCGGCCCGAAGTATCTCGCCTCGCGTCTGAACAAGATGGCGAACGAACTGCGGCTGCCGCTGGTCGAAGCCTCGGAAGGCATGCGAGCCGAACTCGAGGCGGCCGCGCGTCACGCCGGCATTCTCTGAACGGAGAGATCCGATGTCCGCCGACAAGGGCGGCGGGCATCGGCTCGCCGCCGAGAACCGCAAGGCGCGCTTCTCCTATCACATCATCGACACCTGGGAGGCCGGCATCGTCCTGACCGGCACCGAGATCAAGTCGTTGCGCGGTGGCCGTGCCAACATCACCGACGCCTATGCGGCGCCCTACGGCACCGACCTGGTGCTCTACAACGCCTATATTCCCGAATACCTCCAGGCCAATCGCTTCAATCACGAGACCCGTCGGCCGCGCCGGCTGCTCCTTCATCGCAAGGAGATCAATAAATTGATGGGCGCGGTCGAACGCGAGGGCCTGACCGTCGTCCCCCTCGACATCCACTTCACCGACAAGGGCCGCGCCAAGGTCCTGCTCGCCCTCGCCAAGGGCAAGAACGTCGCCGACAAGCGCGAGACGGAGAAGGAACGCGAATGGAACCGCGAGAAGTCGCGGTTGATGAAGTATCGCGAGTGACGCCGGAGGGGCGTCCCTCTCCGGCCTCGCCTCACAGCAGCGCCGACACGAAGGTGGTGAGCACCCACCCCGCCGGCCCCTTCTCGAAGCACAGGCTCCAGTCCGCCGGGTCGCCGGTCTTCTCCATCGGCACCCAGCCGATCCGGCCGTTCGGCAGGACGATGCTCGAAAAGCCGTTCTCCTCGTCGCTCTGTCTGAGCCGGTAGAGGAGCCCCGGCGTCAACGTCGCCACCACCTTCGCCGTGGCGTCGGCCGAGGCCCGCGCCGCGACCTTCTCGGTGACGTAGACGCCACGGTCGCCGCCGAGACCGGCCCTCGCTGCCGCCTTCGCGTCCCAGCGCACCCCGCGCACCGTACACCACGCCCCCGGCACCCGCGGATCGCGTCCCCACTTCGCCGCGGCGAGCCGATCGCCGATCGTCGTCATCGCGGTCTTCACCCGCGACGCGGTCCAGTCGATCGTCTTGCCACCGGGCAGCACCGGCTCGCCCTCGGTGTAGGCGAGCCCGATCTCGGCGAGCGCCGGGACGGCATCCTTGAACGGCCCTTTCGTCTCCACCGAGCGCGGCACTCCGAGCGTGACCCCCGCCATGACGATCGTCGGCCGATCGGCGACGAAGGCGAACACCTCCTCCACCGAATCCGCTGCGACCGCCTCGGCGACCGCCTTTGCCCGTTCGAGGAGGTCTGCCGGTGGTCGCCCGCCGGCACCGATCTCGGCGACGAGCGGCGAGTAGGACGGCGCGGCGGCGGGCGCGGTCGAGGCGACGAAGGACAGGGCGAGGAGTCCGGCGAGGCGGAGAGCGAGAGTCATGTCGGCGGGATCCCGCGGTCGAGGAATTCGCGAAGCACGGCCGTGGCCATGGGCTCGTCCGGTGCTCTGGAATGCCACGACGATGCCGCGTCCGATCGCCCGAGACAACCGGTCCGTCGATGACGAATGTCGTCATGCGAGCCGGTCGCGCTTCGATCTCGGCCGTCCTATCGACCCATCTCGCGTGCGATCCCGTCGAACACCGCGCGGAACATCTCGCGTGTCAGCCGGCCGGTGTTGGTGTTGTAGCGCGAGCAGTGATAGCTGTCGTGCAACCTCAGCCCCGACTTCAGCCGATGGACCGCGCCGTGCGCGAAGGGATGGGCCGTGAGCTTCTCGCCGACCGTCCGCAGGAACGTCTCGTGCGCCACCCGTCCGAGCGCCAGCACGTCGGTGAGGCCCGGATGTGCCGCCAGCGTCGCGGTGAGGAACGGCCGGCAGGCGTGGATCTCCGCCGGCGTCGGCTTGTTCTCGGGCGGGACGCAACGCACCGCGTTGGTGATCATCGCCCCCGTCAGTCGCAGCCCGTCGCCCGGATCGGCGCGGAAGGCGCCGCGCGAGAAGCCGTAAGACGCGAGCGTCTCGTAGAGGAGGTCGCCGGCGTAGTCGCCGGTGAAGGGCCGCCCCGTCCGGTTCGCCCCGCGCACCCCCGGCGCCAGCCCGACGATCAGCAGGCGCGGCGCCTCGCCGCGGAAGCTCGGCACCGGCGCGTTGAACCACGTCGGCTCCTTCCCGCGCCACTCGGCGCGAAAGGCGACGAGACGCGGGCAGAGCGGACAGTCGCGGTCCGGATCGAGTGGGGCAGGGCGGGGAGCCATCGGATGACCTCGGCAATGGGGGCGATGCGGCAGGCGCCGACCATCGAGAGGGCCGTGCCTTCCGTCAATCCCGTCGCGACGCGGATCCCGCCGCGATGCCGTGGTGGGCAAACGCGAAAACGCACCCACCCGGTCGGATGGGTGCGCCCGCGATCGCGACGGACGCGGCTCACGCCTCGTCGTAGTCCTCGTCGTCCTGGGCCACCTGACGGCGCTGCGCCTCGCGTTCGGCCATACGCGCCATGCGCTCTGCCGGATCGCGGCCGATTCGATTCTGCAGCGAGGCGAGGTCGATGAAGTGGTCGGCCTGTCGGCGCAGGTCGTCGGCGACCATCGGCGGCTGCGTCTGCAGCGTCGAGATCACCGAAACCTTCTTGCCCTTGCGCTGCACCGCCTCGACCAGGCGCCGATAGTCGCCGTCGCCGGAGAACAGCACCATGTGGTCGATGTGGTCGGCGATCTCCATCGCATCGACCGCCAGTTCGATGTCCATGTTGGCCTTGATCTTCCGCCGCCCCGAGGCGTCGTAGAATTCCTTCGTCGGCTTGGTCACGACCTTGTAGCCGTTGTAGTCGAGCCAGTCGATGAGCGGGCGAATCGACGAATATTCCTGATCCTCGATCAGCGCCGTATAGTAGAAGGCTCGGAGAAGATAGCTCGTCGATTTGAACTCGCTCAGGAGGCGCTTGTAGTCGATGTCGAAGCCGAGGGCCTTGGAGGTTGCATAGAGATTCGCGCCGTCGATGAACAGCGCGATTTTTTCGCGAGGGTCGAACATTTCTTCGTAGTCTTCCCATCTGGGGGTCTTCGGAGGCCTCGACGATCGGTCACGTCAAATCGAGATCGTAAGGCCGGCAATTGCACGGTAGGGTCGTCCATTCTTGTTTCTTGGCCCGACGAGAATATTCGTCGGTTTCCCACCGATGCGTAGATGACCGTACAGCAATTTGCATGCACACGCCAGCACTTCCCATGGGAAGTACCGAAAATCCGCTTTGTCGGAACTGTCGTAGGGTGAGGTCGAGGCGCTGCCATTTCGTCGACCACGCGCCGAAGTCTCGGTGATGGGCCTCTCCCACCGGATCGCTGCACGAGCCGAGTGGATCGTCGTGTTCCGGTCGCTATGGCGTTGCTTTTCGGCGCGTCACGACGTATGTCTCCGCTTTCGAAGACCCCCCGAGGAGTTGAGGAATGGCCCGCGTCACCGTCGAAGACTGCATCGACAAGGTGGAGAACCGGTTCGAGCTCGTGCTTCTGGCGAGCCACCGCGCCCGCATGATCTCGTCCGGCTCGCCGATCACCGTCGATCGCGACAACGACAAGAACCCGGTGGTCGCGCTGCGCGAGATCGCCGACGAGACCATCAGCCCGGACGATCTCCAGGAGGAGTTCATCCACTCGCTGCAGAAGTTCGTCGAGGTCGACGAGCCGGAGCCGGAGACGGTGCCGATGGTGCCGGTCGCGGCCTCCGCCGACGACGACGGCGAGATGCAGTTCGACCGCATGTCGGAAGAGGAACTGCTGCGCGGCCTCGAAGGTCTGGTGCCGCCGGACAAGGAAGAAGAGGACTGAGCCTCGAGGCTCGTCCCGTCCGCCGAGAGCGACGCAACGCCGCACCCCGGCTCGACGCCCGCTTCGGCGGGCGTCGCCGTTCGTCGGGGTCCGGAAGCCATTCGACGTCTTGGGTTTTCCCGATTCCTTCTGCTACCATCGTCGCCCCGTGTCGCGCACCGCCGACGTGGGCTGCGCGAGGAAGGATCGATCCCCGGATGATGCGGCAATACGAACTCGTCGAGCTGGTCCGGCGCTACAATCCGAACGTCGACGAGGCATTGCTCGACAAGGCCTACGTCTACGGGATGATGAAGCACGGCCCGCAGAAGCGAGCCTCCGGCGATCCCTACTTCTCCCACCCGCTCGAAGTGGCGGCCATCCTCACCGACATGCGGGTCGACGACGCCACCATCGCGGTGGCGTTGCTGCACGACACCATCGAGGACACCGATGCCACCCGCGACGAGATCGACGCCAAGTTCGGCGGCGAGATCGGCGAACTGGTGGAGAGCCTCACCAAACTCGAGAAGCTCGACTTCGTTTCCAAGAAGACCGAGCAGGCGGAGAACTTCCGCCGCCTGCTGTTGGCGGTCGCCGCCGACGTGCGGGTGCTGCTGGTCAAGCTCGCCGACCGCCTCCACAACATGCGCACCCTCCAGTTCATGCGCGAAGACAAGCGCCTGCGCATCGCCGAGGAGACGATGGAGATCTATGCACCGCTCGCCGGGCGCATGGGCATGCAGTCGATGCGCGAGGAACTCGAGGATCTGTCCTTCCGCTGGCTCCAGCCCGACGGCTACCAGGGCATCACCGCCCGTCTGGCGGCGTTGCGCGAGGAGAACAAGAACCTCATCCCCGCCATCGAGCAGGCGCTGACCGAGAAGCTTTCGTCGAACGGCATCATCGCCAAGGTCAAGGGCCGCGAGAAGAAACCCTATTCGATCTTCACCAAGGTGCAGCGCAAGAACCTTTCCTTCGAGCAGCTCTCCGACATCTTCGGATTCCGGGTGGTGGTCGACACGGTGGAGAACTGTTACCGGGCGCTCGGCATCGTCCACACCACCTGGTCGATGGTGCCGGGTCGGTTCAAGGACTACATCTCGACGCCGAAGCAGAACGACTATCGTTCGATCCACACCACCGTGGTCGGGCCGGGGCGCCAGCGCGTCGAACTGCAGATCCGCACCGAGGAGATGCACCGCTTCGCCGAATACGGCATCGCCGCCCACGCCCTCTACAAGGACGGCGATCGCACCATCGGCGGCCGCAACATCCAGAAGCTCTCCGAGGCGTCGGGCGCCTACGCCTGGCTACGCGAGACCATCCAGCGTCTCAACGACCCCAACCTCGCCCCCGAGGAATTCCTGGAGAACACCAAGCTCGAGCTGTTCCAGGATCAGGTCTTCTGCTTCACCCCCAAGGGCAAGATCATCGCCCTGCCGCGCGGCGCCACCCCGATCGACTTCGCCTATGCCGTCCACACCGACGTCGGCAACACCTGCGTCGGCGCCAAGATCAACGGCCGCATCAAGCCGGTGATGACCGAACTGGGCAACGGCGACGAGGTCGAGATCATCCGCTCCAAGGCGCAGGTGCCACCCGCCGCCTGGGAGCAGATCGCGGTGACCGGCAAGGCCCGCGCCGCCATCCGCCGTGCCACCCGCGACGCGGTCAGGAAGCAGTTCGGCGGCCTCGGCCGGCAGATCCTGGAGCGTGCCTTCGAGCGGGCGGGGCGCGACTTCTCCGACCCGATTCTCGCCGGCGCCATCCATCGCCTCGGCCATTCCTCGATCAACGAGGTGCTGGCGGCGGTCGGCCGCGGCGAGATCGCCTCCGACAGCGTCTTGAAGGCGGTCCACCCCGAACTGGTCGACAAGCGCGGTCAATTGCCGAAACCCGCCAGCGGCGAAGGCTGGTTCGAGGCCGGCGCCTCGGGCGTGATGAAGTTCCGCGTCCCCGACGGCGGCTCCGACGATCGCACCGCCATCCCGATTCGCGGCCTCTCCGGCGACCTTCCGGTGCGCTTCGCCCCCGAAGGCGGCGCCGTGCCGGGCGATCGCATCGTCGGCATTCTGACGCCGGGGGAGGGCATCACCATCTACCCGATCCAGTCGCCGGCGCTGAAGGCCTTCGACGACCATCCCGAGCGTTGGCTCGACGTGCGCTGGGACATCGACCCGGCCGCCCCGTCGCGCTTCCCGGCGCGCATCTCGCTGTCGTCGCTCAACGAGCCCGGCTCGCTCGCCCAGATCACCCAGGTGATCGCCGACAACGACGGCAACATCGACAACATCAAGATGATCCCCAAGGCCGCCGACTTTCACGAGATCATCATCGACCTCGAAGTCTGGGACCTGAAGCACCTGACGCGGATCATCCAGCAACTCCGGACGAAGCCGATCATCGCGTCGGCGACGCGGGTCAATGGGTGAGCGACGGTTCGATCTCGCGCCTGGGCGCGAGGTCGAACGAGATCGCCCGGTGGGCGATTGCCTGAACAATGGATTCAACAGTTCGGTATGTCCGACCTGCCCATTTTCGCTCGTGGCGTCTCATGGGCTTTCGCGGCGATTGTCCAACCGGGAGCGGCTTCGTAATCGGCATGCCGCCCCCGGATCGGCTTCTTCGAGTTCCGGATGTCGTAGAACCGCGCTCAGTGGCCGTGCCGGTGGTGGGATAGGGAGAGTGGGCGTGGGCCCGCGGCGTATGGCGGTGGAGATGCGCATGGGGCTCGCTCACCGGTCCGTCGTGGACGTACGCGTGACGTTCGTCGCGAGAATGTAGGTGATCGTGCTCGATCTCGTCGTGGGCATGGTCGTGCTCGTGGCGTTCGCTCGGATGCAGCCGGAGGCCGATCGCCATGAGCGCCGCAGCGAGGCCGAGCCAAGGTGGCGCGGCGCCCGGATGAAGAGCACGAGGCCGACGCCGACGGCGAAGAAACCGAGCAGTCCGGCGAGACCTCGGCGACGAGGAGCTTCGCCTCCGGCGTCGTCGTCCAGAAGAGAAGCGCGGAGCCGAGCGCCAGCGGTACGCCGGGCCACAGATGGTCATGTCGGTCGCCACCATCGTGATCCCTCCCTCGCTCCCGAGATCGGTCGGTTTCCGGCTCCGCTTCGACGGCGTGGTGAAGCGGACGCCTCAATGCCAGAGTGACACCGCCAATCCGATGAGAGCGCATCCGGTGATCACCCTGACCACGCTCTGCCGGAAGCGGAACAGCGCCACCGTGGCGCCGAGCGCGATCGCCGCCGAGATCCAGTCGAAGCGGCAGCCCCAGCCGTCGGGCCACAGCACGTGGCCGCCGAAGAACAGGGCGAGGTTGAGGATCACCCCGACGACCGCCGCGGTGATCGCGGTCAGCGGCGCGGTGAACTCGATGTTGCCATGGGTGCTCTCGACCAGCGGCCCGCCGGCGAGGATGAAGACGAAGGACGGCAGGAAGGTGAACCACGTCACCAGGACCGCCCCGGCCAGCGCCGCGACGAGCTTCGCCTCCGGCCCGAACGGCGCCTCCGTCCAGCCGCCGACGAAGCCGACGAAGGTCACCACCATGATCAGCGGCCCCGGCGTCGTCTCGCCGAGTGCCAGACCGTCGATCATCTGGGTCGGGGTCAGCCAGCGGTAGTGGCCGACCGCACCCTGGTTGACGTAAGGCAGCACCGCATAGGCGCCGCCGAACGTCAGCAGCGCCGCCTTGGTGAAGAACCAGCCCATCTGGGTCAGCGTGTGGTCCCAGCCCAGGGCCACCGTCAGGCTCGCCATCGGCGCCAGCCACAGCGCGAAACCGCCGGCCACCACCAGTACGAGCCGTCCCCAGGCGAAGCGGGCATGCGGCGGTGGCGGCGTCGCGTCGTCGATCAGCGCGGTGCCCCAGCTCTTACCTGCCGCGCCGTGCCCCCCGCCGGCGTGGAAGGCCTGCGGCAGCAGCCGCGAACCGACCCAGCCGGCGAGCGCAGCGAGTCCGACGATGGCGGGGAACGGCACGTCGCAGACGAAGATCGCGACGAAGGAGGCCACCGCGATCCCCCACAGAACGCGGTTCTTCAAGGACCGCATGCCGATGCGGTGGGTGGCCTGGAGGACGATGGCGGTGACCGCCGGCTTGATGCCGAAGAACAGGCCCGCGACCAGCGGCACGTCACCGAAGGCGCAGTAGATCCACGAGAGCGCGATCAGCACGAACAGCGACGGCAGGACGAAGAGGCCGCCGGCGACGATGCCGCCCGCCGTGCGGTGCATCAGCCAGCCGATGTAGGTGGCGAGCTGCTGCGCCTCCGGTCCGGGCAGGACCATGCAGTAGTTGAGGGCGTGGAGATAGCGGCGCTCGGAGATCCAGCGCCGCTCCTCGACCAGTTCGCGGTGCATCAGGGCGATCTGGCCGGCGGGGCCGCCGAAACTCAGGCAGCCGATCTTCAGCCACAGGGCGGCGGCCTCGGCGAGGCTCGGGGCCGCCGGGCGCTCGGCGACAGCGGCGGGTGAGGAGACGGGGTCGGTCATGGCGCCCTCCTCACTTCACCCGCCGATCGGCCGGCCAGTCATGGGTCTCCTCGACCGCGTCGCGGCACCAGCGATAGAGCGCGTCGTAGAGCACCATGCTGGCGTCGAGTTGCTCGAGGTCGTCGCGATACATGCGCGAGAGGCCGAGCGAGGCGGCGAGGAGGCCGGCGGCCTGCGGGGCGAGATCGTGACGATCGGTGTCGGCGCCGCGGATGATCGTCGCCAGACGGGCGAGCGCTTCCGAGGCGAGGCCGAACTCGTCGAGCATCGTGTCGAAGGTGCATCGTTCGCCGCGATGGCTCCAGAAGGCACCGTCGATGTCGAAGGGCGCGGCGCCGAACACCTCGGCGACGGCCGGCACCTCCGCCGCATCGACGTAGAGGAAGAGCGCACGGGGGTCGACGAAGCGGCGGATCAGCCAGGGGCAGGCGATGCGGTCGATCTTCGGCCGGGCGCGGGTGACCCACACGCTGCGACCCTCGGCGTCGCGCGGCGGCAGCGCCGAGCGGTCGACGAGGAGCGCCCCGGCGTCGCGCCAGGCGACGAAGCCGCCCTCCAGCGTCTCGGCGCGAATGCCCTCGGCGCGCAGCCGGGCGGCAGTGCCCTGCGCCAGCTTGCCGCCCTTCTGGCAGGCGACCACCACGCGGCGGCCGGCATAGAGCGGTGCCCAGGCCGCGACGGTGCGCGGGTCGCGGTGGTCGGCGGCGGGAAGCGATCGCGGGTCGCCCGCGACGTCGTCGTCCAGCCGCACGTCGACGATCGTCGGCGCGGCGGGGGTGCCGACGAGCCGGGCGAGTTGGGTGACGGAAATCTCGGTGTTGGAAGGCATGCGCGTCCATCCCTCTTGCAAGGCCGGTGGACGCGATCTTTGGGCCGAGGCCTCACGGGGTAGTCGCGCGAGACCCCCTGGGGATCGCACTTAGCGCGGCGCGAAGCGGAGGGCAAGCGCCGCGCAGGGGCGCCGCCGGCTCGAACGAAGAACGGCCGACCGAGGCTCGCGCTTCGATCGGCCCGAGGTGGGAGGCATTGCCGGCGGGTTCTCGTTGCCCGCCGGTCGGGGGCGTTCGATCACTTGTCGAAGATCAGGTGGAGCGGCTCGCGCACCTGAGCGTGGCGGACCTGGGCATTGTCGAAGAAGGCGACGCCGAAGCCGTAGACCTTGGCGAGGTCGGAAAACTGCACGTCGAACTTCGAGGCGGTGGTCAGCGGCCGCTCGATCAGGATCGTCCACTTGCCGGCCTTCCACTTGGCCGAGGTCTTGATCACGCCGCGGTCACCGGTGAAGGGCTCGACCAGGATCGAGGCGACCTCGTCGCCGGCGACGTACTTCGCATCGTCGAAGGGCGCCTTGTCGGCCTCGCGCAGCCAGTAGGTGCCGCCCTTGTTCGCGGCTTGGCCGGACTTGTTCATGAACTCCGGCTTGCCGTCGACCAGCTTGATGTCGGCATAGCCGCCGCCGGTCTTGGCGTCGGACTTGCGGCCGGCTTCGGGCGCCTTCGCCGCGTCGAAGCGGGTGCTGTCGAGATACTGGTTGTCGATCTGGCCGAGGAAGCCGCCACGGACGTACTTCAGATGCCAGATGTCGCCGAGTTCACCCTCGTCCTCGGTGTACTTGTTGCCGTAGGGTTTGCCCGGCTCGCCGGCGTGGCACGAGGCCTGGCAGCCGAACTTCTCGTCGAAGCCGAAGATCGAGTGGTCGATGTTCCAGATGATGGCGAGCTTGTCCTCGTAGAACTTGTTGTTGTCGCCGCCCTTGTCCTCCGGGTCGACGAGCTTCTTCCACGAGCCGTCGGCCTGCTTGACGAAGGGACTGCGGCGCACCGACAGAGTCGGGTCGTCGTAGGTGATGCGCAGCCAGATCGACTTGGCGTCGTAGGCGGCTTGGATCGTGCCGGTGGTCTCGCCGAGGTTGTCCTTGAAGTTGACGCCCTTCTGCGCCTTGAGGGCAGTGGCCGGGGCCTTCTCCCAGACCCCGGTTGCGACATCGGCGTCGAGCGTCGGGGCGGCGGCGGCCTTGACCGCATGGACCGGGACGGGCTTCAGCGGAACCTTCTTCTCTTCTTCGCCGAGAGCGGCGCCGGCGAGGAGCGAGAGCGGCAACACGAGGGCGGCGGTGCGAAGCAGGGTCTTCATGATCGCGTTCCTTCTCTTCGGGTGCGCGGCGAGGATCACTCCTCGTGCCAGCCCGTGATCATCATCTTGAAGAGCGAGGTGGGTCGGACACCGGTGGTGCCGAGGTAGATGTGCGCCAGCATGAACAGGATCACGGCGGCGCCGGAGAGGTAGTGGAGCATCGCCACCGGCAGCAGGCCGTCGAGGCCGAAGACCTTGGCGGGGGCGAGATCGGGGAAGAGGAAGACGACGCCGGTGAGGATCACGGTCGGAACGACCAGATACATGATCACCCAGTAGACGATCGCCTGAAGGGCGTTGAAGTTGGCTTCCTTCGTCGGCGGATAGGGATGCGGCGCGCCCCGGAAGATGCCCCAGCCGTAGAAGACGATCTGCTTCCAGCAGCGGGCGAAGACGCCCGGCGGCTTCGGCACGTATTGCCACCAGTTGCCGGTGACGATGTTGGCGAGCACGAAGAAGCCGTAGGCGACGAGCAGGGCCACACCGGCGATGTCGTGGAACTTCGCGGCGAGGCTGAAGGGCACGAGATAGAGGCCGGGATCGGCGAAGTGCAGGCTCGCGCCGGTCACCGCCAAGACGATCATCAGCGCGGCGTTGGTCCAGTGCCAGATCCTGAGCCAGGGCGGCAGGAGATAGATGCGATGGCTCATGACGTCCTCCTGCGGCGGAAGAAGGCCATGACGATCCGCACCGCCCCGTGGCCGAGGAGCCCGGCGACGGTGAGCCCGAACAGGGCGATCACGGCGCGATCGATCAGCGGATGGCGGGTGGCGCCGACGACATAGGCCGAGCCGAGAACCGAGGCGTTGGCGAAGCCGAGGTCGGTGCCGACGTTGGCGGCCGAGAAGCGATAGAGGCGAGTGGCGAGCGCCGAGTCCTGCGAATGACAGGTGAGGCAGGCCTTCTCCGCCTTGTCCTTGCCGAGGATCTCGTGAGAGGTGGCGAGGCTCTTCACCGGCGACATCGGCGTGTGGCACTCGATGCAGCGCACCGCCGACCAGTGCAAGCGGGCGTTGGGCAGGAAATCGTGTGTCGCGTAGAGGTCGGGCCGGACCTTCTTCGTCGGCAGCACGGCCGAGAACGAGGCGTAGCGCAGATCGGAATTGTGGCAGTCGACGCACATGGCGTTGTCCTGCGCCACGATCTTGCGCGGATCGCCGACCTTCACGGCCACTTTGTAGACGTGCGGGTCGTGACAGGTCTGACAGGTGAACTTGTCCGCGAGGTTCTTGGCGTGGACCGAGTCCTTGAACTGGGTCTCGACCCGGAGCGCCTTGGTGGCGTGGCACTCGCCGCACTCGCTGATCGCCTTCTTGGCTTCGGGCGCGTGCGGGAAGGCGACGTAGCCCTGGCCGTGGCAGATCTTGCACTCCATCCCGGTGTGGTTGGAGCCGTCGAACTGCTTGGGGTCGTGGATGGTCTTCGCCAGCGCCGCGAGGTCCATGTCGGCGCGCGGCGGGTTCTTCAGCCCCGCCTCGGTATGGCAGGCGTAGCATTCGGCGTTGGAGGTGCGGATCTTCTCGATCAGCGCCGGATCGGTCGGCGCCGCGCCTTTGACGTCGGCGGCGTTCGCCGCTCCCAGTGCGGCCGCGAACAGCGCGAGGGCGAAAGCGGCGAAGAGCGATGGCGAGGCGGACCTCATGAGGCGTTCCCCCTTCCGGTCGAAGGGAGAACCGCAAGTCCCGGGCCAGTCCGGTGGAATTCCGGAAGTCGCTGTTTCGCGTCGCTTTCTCGGGATCGCGCGAGGGACGGCCGGGCGGGCGACCTGTCACGATTTCGCGACAGGTGTCGTCAATCGATGACGATGCCCCAGCGCTTCATGCGGACGTAGAGGTTCTGCCGCGGGATGCCGGAGAGCCGTGCTGCTTCCGAGACGTTGCCGCCGGCCGCGACGAAGAGGCGACGCAGGTAGTCCTGCTCGAAGCCCTCGCGGGCCTCGCGATAGGCGGCGACGTCGTGGCCGCCCGCCTCGGCGCCGGCCGGCGCGACGCCGACGGGCGCCGCCGCCGGCTCGATCACCGCGGCGACGTGGGAGACGTCGATCGGCCCACCCGGGTGCAGCGCCACCAGCCGCTCGATGGCGTGTTTCAGCTGGCGGACGTTGCCGGGCCAGGCCTGGGCTTCCAGCAGCCTCAACGCCTCTGGCGACCACGGGCCGACCACACGGCCGAACTTCGCCTGGAAGTGCTCGAGGAAGTGGGTGGCGAGCAGCACCACGTCGCCGGCCCGCTCGCGCAGCGGCGGTAGGCGCAGCACCACGACGTTGATGCGGTAGAAGAGGTCCTCGCGGAAGGCCCCGGTCGCCACCAGCCCGGCGAGCGGCCGATTGGTCGCGGCGATCAGACGGAAGTCGCTCGACCGTCGCTCGGTCGAGCCGACCCGCGAGAAGCAGCCGTCCTGAAGGACGCGCAAGAGCGCCGACTGCAGCTTGGGGCTCATGTCGGCGATCTCGTCGAGGAAGAGCGAGCCGCGGTCGGCCTTTTCGATGGTGCCGGCCGTGGTCTTGGCGGCGCCGGTGAAGGCGCCCTTCTCGTAGCCGAAGAGCAGGCCCTCGAGCAGGCTCTCGGGCAGGGCTCCGCAGTTGACGTCGAGATAGGGGCCGCGCCCTCGCCGGCTCTCGGCGTGGATCAGCCGGGCGACGACGTCCTTACCGGTGCCGCTCTCGCCTTCCAGCAACACGGTGGTGTCGAGCGTCGCCACTTGCCGGATCTGGTCGACGAGGCGGGTCATCGCCGGCGAGGTGGCGATCAGCCTCGGCCCGGCGACCGCCGCCTGTAACCGATCGATCTCGCGATAGGCGCGGTCCATCTCCAGCGCCTTGTCGATGACGCGTTCCAGGTCGTCGAGATCTTCGAAGGGCTTGGTGCGGTAGTCGAAGAGCCCTTCGCGCACCGCCCGCATCGCGTCGCGCACGTCGGCGTGGCCGGTGATCATGATCGCCACCATATGCGGCTTCTGCGCACGGAACTCGCGCAGGAGGTCGAGACCGTCGGCGTCGGGCAGGCGTTGGTCCATCAGGATCAGATTGAAGTCGTCCGCCGCGAAGGCCGCGCGAGCTTCCGTTCCGGTCTCGGTGAGGGTCAGCACCTCGCACCGATCGCGCAACAGCCCGTCGAACAGGGTCCGCGTGAAGTGGTCGTCGTCGACGACGAGGATCCGGGGCTTCGTCATGCGGCACTCTCGTCGGGGGCTCGCGGGGCGACGGAGACCGCCTCCGGCAACCACAGAGCAAGAGACGCACCACCTTCCTGCCGGTTGGCGGCGCCGACCTCGCCCTCGTGCAGCAGCACGATGTGCTGCACCACCGCGAGGCCGAGGCCGGTGCCCTCCTTGCGCGTCGTGAAGAACGGCGTGAACAAGCGGCGCATGGCGTCGTCGGAGATCCCCGGGCCGTCGTCCTCCACGGTGAAGCGCCAGCCGGGCCGGCCGTCGGCATGGGCAGCTTGCGCCAGAGAGATGCGAACCCGACCTCCTTCGCCGGTCGCCTGGGCGGCGTTGGTGAGCAGGTTGAAGATAGCGTGTCCGAGCAGGTTGGGATCGACGACGGCGACGGCGGGAGCGTCCGGCATGACGCGTTCGATCGAGACCCTGCGGCCGATGCTCTGGTTGAAGAGCGCGAGCGCCTCGTCGGCGATCGCGCGCAGGTCGGTCGGCCGGCTGTCGAAACAGGAGACCTTGGTGAAGTCGAGCATGCGCTTGACGAAGGCGGAGCAATTCTGACCGGCCTTACGGATCTCGCCGAGCATCTCGCGCACCCGATCCGGCTTGTCGACCGAGCGCTCGGCGAGCTGCGCCATGTTGACCACCCCGACCAGCGGATTGTTCAGCTGGTGGGCGATCTCGCCGACCATCGTGCCCATCGCCGAGAGCTTCTCCAACCGGACGATGCGTTGGTGTTCGTCGGAGATGGTCAAGAGGCGATGCTCCAGCTCGTGCTGACGTCGGTAGGCGGCTTCGACGCCGGCGAGCGCTCGGTTGAACGAGAAGAAGACGGCTGCGCCCGCGGCGAGGCTCGCCAGGGTGGCGAGGATCATCCAGTAGGTGAAGGTCGCCTGGGCGCGGCTGCGGTCGGCGAAGATCGCCAGGACGCCGACCGCACGCCCCGAGGCGTCGCGGAGCGGCGCGGTGGCCACCGACAGCGGCCCGCCGCTGGTCTGAACCGTCCGGATCGATCCGTCGTACAGAAGCTCGGGGAAGAGTGCCCGTTCGGCCGGGAGCGTTTCGGGCGACGACTGCGACACCAGGATGTGGTCACCGAATTCGAGGTGGCGAGCCGGCTGCCCCGACATGCGCCGCCCCTGTCGCCAGATCGTCGGATCGGTCGTGTCGCGGCGGATCAGGGCGTAGAGGTGAACGCCGAGCGACAGGCCGGTATCGGCGAGCAGCGGACCGATCTCCTCGCCCAGTTCGATGAGGCCGATGGTCGCCCCGTCGTGTTTCCACGGCGTCACCGAACGCAGGGTCAGCGTACCGAATGGGCCGAGTTCGATGCCGGCGCTCGGTGCGCCCGTCTCCGCCGCCGTCCGGGTGGTGAAACGGTCGATGAGATCGCCATGGGTCTCCGGCTCGTGCATGCGCAGCACGTTCACTCGGTCGAGACCGGTGAAGTAGAGATGGGTGATGCGGTGGTCGCGGCGGAGAGTGTCGAAGAGCGGCCCGACCGACGACCGCAGCCGGTCACGATCGCGCATCTGGAAGGCATGGGCGATCTCGTCGGAGGTGCCGAGCGCCGCGACGGTCGCCCGCATCAGTCCCGTGGCCGTGTCGATCTTCTGGGCGAGCAGGGTCTCGACCGAGCGGACCGCGGCGGAGAATTCGTCGTCGCGGGTGCGCCGCTCGATGATCCAGACCGTCATGACGAAGGCGACGACGACGAAGGCGATGAGCCCGGCGAGCCGCGCCAGGATGTGGCGCCGGACCGGCGGAGTCGCGATGTCGTTGCCGCTGCGCCTGCCGAGCGCCATGGACGTGATCCCCGATGCCTTTCTCCGCTCAGATAGCATGAGAGGCGCCGTCGGGGGAAAACGTATGGCCCACCCGTTCGCGAGTTGGTCGTTCGGATGGCTGCCGACGGGGTCTGCGTCGACGTTTCTGGTTTCACGAGCAGCGACGCCAGTGTCCGAGATGGAGATCTGCGCGGTCCGATCCCCAAAATGGCCTCGGCATCGTGTGCCGCTCCTCTCGGACCGATCTTTCAGAGTCGTCCATCGCCGGCGATGGTGGTCGCCGGCATCGAACGCTCCTGTTGCGGCTCGGCATGGACGGCGAAAGCCGGCTCGTGTCTTACTTGGTCGACCTGGACGCAGACCTTCTTCGCGGAGATCCCATGACGCGCATCGGCATGCTGACGCCCTCCTCCAACACCGTACTCGAACCGCAGAGCCAATGCCTCGTCGCGGCACTCCCCGAGGTGTCGCTGCACTTCGCCCGTTTCCGCGTCACCGAGATCGCGCTCGACGCCCGGGCGCTCGGTCAGTTCGACGGCTCGCCGATGCTCGCCGCCGCCGAACTCCTCGGCCACGCCAAGGTCGACTGCATCACCTGGAACGGTACGGCTGCCGGCTGGATGGGGCTCGACGGCGATCGGGCGCTGGTGGCGGCGATCGAGGCGACGACCGGCATCCGCGCCACCACCTGCGTGCTGACGCTGTTCGATCTCATGCGCCGCGCCGGTCTCTCGCGCATCGGCCTCGTCACCCCCTACACGACGGATGTCCGCGACCGCATCGTCGCCAACTTCGCCCGCGAGGGCGTCTCGATCGTCGCCGAGAGCGGCCTCGACATCCGCGACAACTTCACCTTCGGCACGGTGACCGGCGACACTCTCGACGCTCAGGTCGCGGAGGTCGCCGCCGCCGGGGTCGACGCGGTGGTGGTTCTGTGCACCAACCTCGCCGGGGCCGCCCGCGTCGCCGATTGGGAGGCGCGGCACGGGGTGCCGGTGCTCGATTCCGTCGCCGTGTCGCTCCTCGGCGCGCTCGAAGCGACCGGGGTCGACCCCCGACCGCTCCTCCCTCACGGCCGCATCTTCGGCTGGTGAGGGCTCATACCGAGTTAACGAAGTTTCGACCTGTTCGAAACTTCGTGAAAGAAGGCGAGCCCGAACGGGCGTCGGCCGGTCGGGTCGTAGCGCTCATGAAATTCGGACGAGTCCGAATTTCATGAGCCCAGTATCAGGCCTCCTCGGCGCGGAAGAGCCCGCTCGGGCGGCGGGCGCCGAGCGGACGGGCCGGCGCGGGGCGGTCGCAGGGGAGGAAACGGCCCTGACCCGGCTCGGCGAAGAGGTGGCCGCGTTCGGCCAGGACCTCGCCGCGCTGGACGACGATCTCCGGCCAGGCCGGTACGGTGATGCCCTCGTAGGGGGTGTAGTCGCAGGCCGAATGCAGGTCCACCTGGGCGATGGTCACCGGCGCGCGCGCGTCCCAGATCACCAGATCGGCGTCGGAGCCGACGGCGATGACGCCCTTGCGGGGATGGAGGCCGTACATCTTCGCCGGGCCGGTCGCCGTCAGATCGACGAAGCGATCGAGATCGATGCGACCCTCGACGACCCCGGCGAAGAGGAGCGGCAGCCGTGTCTCGACGCCCGGGATACCGTTCGGCACCCAGCGGAACGAGGCGTCCTCGCCCTTCAGCTTCTTGCCGGCGGGGTCGTCGAAGCGGAACGGCGCGTGGTCGGAGGAGACGATCGAGAACACCCCGGTCGCCAGCCCCTGCCAGATCGCGGCCCTGTTGGCGGCCTCGCGCGGCGGCGGTGAGCAGATGCACTTGGCGCCCTCGAAGCCGGGGCCGGTGAGATCGTCCTCGCTGAGGAAGAGATACTGCGGGCAGGTCTCGGCATGGAGCGAGACGCCGCGACCCTGGGCGCGGCGGATCTCCTCCATCGCTTCGGCGCCGGAGACGTGGACGATGAGGATGGGCACGTCGACCAGTTCCGAAAAGGAGATGGCGCGGTGGGTCGCCTCGCGCTCGATCACCTTCGGTCGCGCGGCCGCATGGAAGATCGGCGCGGTCCTGCCCTCGGCCTCCAGCCGATCGGTGAGCCAGGCGATGCAGTCGGCGTTCTCGGCGTGGACCATGACCATGGCGCCGTGGTCGCGAGCGACCGACAACACGTCGAGGATCTGGCGATCGGAGAGCTTCAGATCGTCGTAGGTCATGTAGATCTTGAACGAGGTGTAGCCCTCGGCGATCAGCGCCGGCAGTTCGCGCTCCAGCACGTCCGGCGTCGGGTCGGTGACGATCAGATGGAAGGCATGATCGATCATCGCCTTGCCCGAAGCTCGAGCATGATAGTCGTCGACCGCCGCTCTGAGGCTCTGCCCGCGGATCTGCGCGGCGAAGGGGATGATCGTCGTCGTGCCGCCGAAGAGCGCCGAGCGCGTGCCGGTGAGGAAGTCGTCGGCCATGCGCGAGCCGTCTCCGGTTGGCTGGTCGAAGTGGCAGTGGCCGTCGACGCCGCCGGGCAGAACCAGACGGCCGGCCGCGTCGATGTCGCGCTTTCCGGGGGAAAGCCGCTCGGCGAGTGCCACGATACGGCCGTCGCGCACCCCGACGTCGCAGGCGACGAGCGCCCCCGGAAGGGCGACGCGCCCACCGCGTATCGTCAGATCGTAGGTTTCCATCGTCATCCTCCGATGTCGTCGGTGGGGCCGGGCCCGTCGATTCTTCGTCTCCGTCGCCACCTCTCGTCATGAGCGGCGCACCCGCTCGACGTCGCCGCGGCGTCGGTTGCGGCGAAGGGGCCGGGATCGGCGCGGCCGGACGTCCGGTCCGCGCCCACGTCACGTCCGCCGCCGTCGGGCGATCCCGCGCCCGCCCGGCGGCTCCCGCGAGCCGAGGAGATCATGTCGGCAGACCTCTGCCACGATCGCACCGGTTCGCGCGATGTGCCGTGCCATGGCGGTGCGCGCCACATCGCGGTCGCCGCAGCGCAGCGCCTCGAGGATCTCGCGGTGTTCGCGAATGGATTCCTCGACCCGCCCCTCGGTCGCGAGCGCCACGTTGCGGGCACGCTGCAGCCCTCCGAGAACCCGCTCGTGGGTCTTGGCGAGTGACGGATTGCCGCTCGCGGCAATGATGACGAGGTGAATCCGTTGGTTGAGCCGGATGTAGCGATCGCGGTCGCCGGCCGCTTCGGCCGCTTCCATCTGGATCTGGAGGCGCTCCAGTCTGTCGATGTCGAGGGGCGAGATCCGGTCGGCGGCGAGCCCGGCGGCGAAGGACTCGAGCGCCTCCTCGACCTCGAACAGATGCCCGAGTTCGACCGGGTCGAGGGGCGCGACGATCGCCGCCCGATTGCGACGCAGATCGACCAGTCCTTCGGCGGCGAGGAGCTTCAGCGCCTCGCGGATCGGAGTGCGCGACACGCCCAACCGCTCGACCAATTGGCTCTCGACCAGCGGTAGGCCGGAACGCAGCCGATTGCTCAGGATCTCGCGCCGCAGTTCTTCTGCGACCCGATCGGTGGCCGAAGGATCCGGTTCGGGGCGACGGCGGCGCAGGGGGTGGTCGGTGTCGGCGACGGTCATGTCGAGATCAACGCCTCCAGAGCGGCGGCAGCGTCGAGCACGTGCCGATCCGACCCGCGCGGCCCGACGATCTGGAGGCCGATCGGTAGACCATCGCCGGTGCGGCCACAAGGGATCGTCACCGCCGGAACCAGCGCGTGATTGAAGAACGGGGTGAAGACGGCATGGGCGCGCGGCTCGACCGTGACGCCCGCGATGGTCTCCGGCCCCAGCCGATCGAGCGGCCACGGTGCGCAGGGAACGGTCGGACAGAGGAGGAGATCGACGTCGCCGAAGAACGCCGCCAGTGCCCGGGCGATCGCCTCGCTCGCCAACCGCGCCCGCGCCACAGCCACGGCGTCGAGCGCCAGACCGGCGTCGATCTGCCGGCCGACGTCCGGATCGAAGAGGTCGGGCTCGGCGCGACGACGGTCCCCGTAGAGCGCCGCGAGGCCGGCGTGTTGCAGCGGCATCAGCCCCGCCTCGCCGAGACCGGTCGGCCACGCCGGATCGGCGCGGCGGAGGTCCGAGCCGATCTGCGCGAGGCGTTCCGCGACCCGTTCGATCGCCGCACTCACGCTCGCATCGACCGGAACGTCGAGCCCGAGTCGGGGCGACAGGGCGATCCGCGTCGCTGCGAGCGAACGCGGCGCCCCGGCCGGGATCGCGATCGACTCCGGGTCGCGCGGATCGGGCCCGGCGATCGCGTCGAAGACCAGCCGGGCATCGCCGACGTCGCTGGCGATCGGCGCGAGGCACTCGATGCCGGAGAACGGGCCGGGGAACCCGGGGCCGTTCGGCACCGCCCCGAAGGACGGCTTGAAGCCGACGATGCCGCAATGTGCCGGCGGCCTCCGACTCGATCCGCCGGCGTCGGTCCCGATGGCGACCGGCACCAGCCCCGCCGCGACCGCCGCCGCCGGTCCCCCCGACGAGCCGCCGGGGGTGAGGCGCGGGTCGAGCGGATGGCGGGTCGGCCCGTAGACGCGGTTCGTGGTGACGCCCTTGCAGGCGAACTCCGAGGTGTTGGCCACGCCCATGATCACCGCCCCGGCCCGCCTCAGTCGCTCGACGACGATGGCGTCGCGCGGCGGGCGGAAGTCGCGGAAGAGCAGGGAGCCGTTGGTCACCCGCCGCCCGGCGACCCAGATCGTGTCCTTGACCACGACCGGCAGGCCGGCGAGCGGCAGATCCTCGCCGTCGGCGAGCCGGCGATCGACGGCCCTCGCCGCCGCGACACCCTCGTCCGGGTCGAAGTCGACCACGGCGCCGAGGGTCGAGACGGCGATGCGCTCGATCGCGGCACGGGCGACCGTCTCGGCGGTGGTCCGGCTGGCCCGAACGGCGGCGACGATGGCGCAGGCGGATTCGGCGGTCATGAGCGGCCTCGCGACAGGAAGACGGCAGCGAGCACCGCGGCGGCGCCGATCACCACGAAGGCGCTGGCGAGGCCGGCGATCGCCGTGACGGCGGCGACGACCAGCGGGCCGACGACGAGGCCGACGTAGGAAACCGCCAGAACCGCCCCGGTGGTCTCGGCCACCCGGCCATCCGGCGCGAGACGTGCGACTTCGGCGACGAAGATGCCGTTCCAGCCGCTGGCGGTGAGACCGAGCACCGCGGCCATCGGCCAGGCGGCCGCCGACGGTAGTGCGGCTCCGGCGATCGCCGACCCCACCGCTGTGACGCCCATCGCCAGCCCGAGCCCGATCAGCAGAGGACGCGTGCCCGTCACCGTCGCGACCGCGCCCCAGCCGAGCCGGCCGACCAGACCGCCGATCTGGGCGACCGCCAGGAGGCGGCCGGCGCCGATGGGGTCGAGCCCGCGGGTCTCGACCACCAAGAGGACGAACCAACCGTTGACCAGGAGCTGCAGCGCCCCCCACGGCACCGAGACGAGCGCCAGACGCCCGAGCTCGCGATGGTCGCGGAGAAGCCGGACCACGGCGGGGAGGGCGAGCGGCGACCCGATCGTCCCGACACCACGCCACCGGCGCGCCAGGACTGCGAGGCACCCGGCGAGCAGCAACGCCAGGACACCGACGAGACCGAAGGCCGCGCTCACCCCGGCCGTCGCGGCGACGACCGGCAGCACGAGTGAGGCGCCGGCCGCACCGATCTGGTTGCCCGTCTGGCGCACCGACAGAACGAGCGGGCGGCGCGACGGTGGCGTCAGCGCCGCGAGGAGCGCGGTCGAAGCGGGCGTCTCCGGGCCGAAGGCGAACCCGACCGCGACGCCCGCGACGACGAGCGCGACGAGCCCGGTCGACCCCGAGAGGATCGCCGCACCGACCGCGACCGCCAGGGCGCAGAAGATCGCCGTCGTCGCCGAGCCGCGGGTCCGCACGAGGCGTCCCCCGAAGAAGGCCGTGGTGGTCCCGACGGCGAAGACCGTCGTCGACCACACCGCCAGCCGTTCGGCATCGAGCCCGGCGCTCGGCGCGAGCACGCCGGGAGCGAAGAGCGTCGCGGCGACGATCGCCTGCAGGCCGGTCATGGCGGCGAGCGCCGGTGCCAGCGGCGACGCGGTCGCGAACCTCGCCTCTCCCTCTGGCGCGATGGGGCTCGGCCGCTCTACCATCGGGACCTCGCGAGAGGATGGGGATCATGGCGGGCGGCATTTCGGTTCACGGCGTCGACATCGCGCGCGGCATCGCCGCCGAGGGCCTCCGGGTCGAACTCTTCGCGCTCGAGCCCGAGCGGCGCCTGATCGCCGAGGGCCGCCTCGCCGCCGACGGGCAGCTGCATCACCCGGTGGTGAAGGGCGACGGGGTGACGCGCGGTGCCTGGGAATGCCTCTTCCATCTCGGCGACTGGTACGCCGAGCGCGGCGACGCCGAGGGCGTGCCGCGATTCCTCGACGTCGTGCCGTTCCGCTTCGTCGTCGACCGGGTCGAGGAACATTTCCACCTGCCTCTGAAGTTCACGCCTTGGGGCGTCCAGCTCTTCCGCGGCGTCTGACGGCCGCGCGCCGTTCAGGCGAGCCGCCGTGACAGGCCGGTCACCCGCTCCATCAGGATCATCACCGCGACCGTGGCGACGATCAGCACGCCCGAGAGCGCCGCGATGGTCACGTCGAGCCGCCCCTCGAGGTCCTGCCACATACGGATCGGCAGCATGTCGGTCGCCGCGTCGCGCAGGAAGAGCGAGACCGGGACATTGTCGAAGGACGACATGAAGGCGATGAAGCCGCCCGACAGAATGCCGGGCTTGACCAGCGGCAGGGTGATCCGGCGGAAGGTCGTGAACCGGCTCGCACCCAGGCTCGCCGAGCATTCGAGCAGTACCGGATCGAGCTGGGCGAGCGAGGCGATGGTGTTGCGCACCACGAAGGGCACGCACACGACGGTGTGGCCGATCACCAGCGTCACCTTCGACACAGGCAGGCCGATCGCCGAGAAGAACATCAGCCCGGCGAGCCCGAAGGCGAGAGCCGGCAGCACCAGCGGCGACATGAAGACGCTGTCGAGGATCCGCGCCGAGAGCGTCTTCGACCGCGCGATCGGCAGCGCCGCCGCCACGCCGAGGACGATCGACAGCCCCGTCGACCACGCCGCGACGACGAAGCTGTTCTTCGCCGCGAACTGGAGCTGCCAGGCGTTCCACAGCTCGACGTACCAGCGTGTCGACCAGCCGGGCGGCGGGAACTTCAGCGAGAAGCCGGAGGTGAAGGAAACGATCAGCACCACGGCGGAGGGCGCCACCAGGACGATCAGAGCGATGATCGAGAGGCCGATCATCACGCCGTGGAAGGTGAGGACGTCGAGCGTCGGACGACGAGCGGCCATGGTTCTCACCCTTGCGCGAAACCGCGCGACAGGCGGCCGAGCGTGTTGAAGACGGTGACGACGGCGAGCACCGCGATCAGGAAAATGATCGAGATCGCCGCGGCGAAGGGCCAGTTCTGCAGTGTCGAGGCCTGCTGATAGAGGTACATCGGCATGAACAGCATCTGCCCGCCGCCGATCAGCGACTGGGTGATGAAGGCGGTGATCGAGGCGGCATAGGTCAGCATCGATCCGGCGACGATGCCCGGCAGCGACAACGGCAGGATCACCTTGGCGAAGGTCCGCCATTCGCCCGCCCCCAACACCTCGGAGGCGGCGACGAGGTTGGGGTCGATGCGCGACAGCGCCGTCGCCAGCGGCAGCACCATCAACGGCATCTGCACCTGCGCCAGGGCCGTCACCACGCCGAGATCGGTGTAGAGCAGCTTCAGCGGCGCTTCGACGAGGCCGAGCGACATCAGCGTCGCGTTGACGATGCCCTGGCGGCCGAGGATGACGATCCAGGCGAAGGTGCGCACCACCACCGAGGTGAGCAGCGGCAGCAGCACGATCAGCATGATCAGGCTCTTGACCGTCGGACCCGAGCGCGCGTGCAGCCAGGCGACCGGCCAACCGAAGACCAGACAGACCGCCGTCACCTTCACTCCCAGCCACAACGTCGAGGCGAGGACGCCGAGGCTGAAGGCATCGCCGAGGAACTGGACGTACTGGGTGACACCCCAGTGCGCCCCGGTCGTGTCCGTCTGGAACGACAGGACGACGAGGACCGCCAGCGGTGCCAGGAAGAAGGCGGCGAAGAAGCCGGCCAACGGCATCGCCAGCCGCAGATCGTAGCCGGAGACGTCGATGGAGCGGCGGAGCCCGGATGCGGCCATGCGATGTCTCCCGTCGAGCGGCGTCCGAAACGGAGGGG
The DNA here is from genome assembly GCA_937864925.1 of uncultured Alphaproteobacteria bacterium. Taxonomy (GTDB): domain Bacteria; phylum Pseudomonadota; class Alphaproteobacteria; order Rhizobiales; family Ancalomicrobiaceae; genus CALBKH01. The sequence goes on from CALMFH010000153.1 coordinate 28,915, forward strand.
AGGGCGGGTCCGGACCGAACCCGCCCATCGTACGTCAGAGCTTGATGTCGCGGTTGAACCGCTCGATCCAGGCGGCGCGCTGCTGGTTGATCTTCGCCCAGTCCTGGAAGACGAACTTCTTCTTGAGGTCGTCGGTGTCCTTGGCCAACACCTTGGCGATCTCGCCGGCCATCTTCACCTTGGTGTTGGTCGGCACGATCAGATAGGGCGCCTCCATCAGTGTCGCCTGCACCTCGGGCGACAGCGCCGCTTCGATCAGCTTGAAGGCGAGATCCTTGTTGGGCGAGTTCTTGACGATGTGGATGGTCGTCTTGAAGGCGATGGCGCCCTCCTTCGGAGCGACGAACTCGACCGGCACGCCCCGCGCCTTGAGGATCTGGATGGCGTTGAAGTTGCCGGGCGAGATGTCGATCTGGCCCTGCTGGAACAGCGAGGCGAGGGCGCCGGGATTGGCGGCGACGGCGGCGAGATTGGGCTTCAGCTTCTCGATCGCGGCGAAGGCCGGGTCGATGTTCGCTTCCGAGCCGCCGTACATCTTGGCGATCTCGACCATGAAACCGGTACCGAGGGTCGAGTTCATGTTGGTGATGCCGACGCGGCCCTTGAACTCGGGCTTCCACAGATCGGCCCACGAGGTCGGCGGCGTCTTGATCGCCTCCGGGTTGTAGGTGAGGCCGACCACCTGGAAGAACGGTGCCGGGCCGCTGGCGATCTGCGCCTCACCGATCAGATCCTTGAAGTAGGCGCTCTTCTCGACCGGATAGGGCTCGACGAGATCCTGCCCGATCGCCACCAGCGCCGGGCCCGGATCGTGCAGCATGACGTCGATCGGCGGGTTGGCGCGCGCCGCATTGACCTTGGCGATCTGGTCGACCGACAGCATCGGATCGAGCACGATCTGGGCATCCGCGTTCGCCTTGCGGAAGGCGGGGACGAGCACCGCCTTGTGCGCCTCTTCCCAGCTGCCGGTGAAGGTGGCGAAGACCAACGGGCGAGCCTGGGCCAGCGACAGGCCGGGGAAGGCCTGCATCGCGCCGAGCGTCAGGGCGGTTTCGAGAAGGCGACGTCTGGTGAGCATGGGACTCTCCTTGTTCGTCCGATGACCCGGGCGGGCTCAGACCGTCTGCGGATAGGCTGTGGCGAGGCCGGGACCCGCCGTGGAGATGCGCACGGCGGTTCCGGCCGCGCGCAGGAGCGAGCCGCCGGAACGCGGCTCGGAGATCTTCAGCGCCGCCCCGGTGCCGGTGCGGACCTCGTGGACGACCGTCGGTCCGAGCGGTAGCGCCATCTCGACCACGCCGGCGAAACCGTCCTCGCCCGGCGCGTCGATCCTGAGATGCTCGGGACGCAGGCAGACGGCCACGCGGCTGCCCTCGGAGAGCATCCCACCGGGCGCACGCACGGAGACGTCGCCGCCGCTGTCCAACCGCACTCGGAGAAAATCGCCGTCGGTGCCGAGGACGGTGCCGCCGAGTTCGTTGGCGCTGCCGACGAAGGTGTTGACGAAGCGTGTGGCGGGCGTGTCGTAGATCGAAGTCGGCGTGGCGAACTGCTCGAGCCGCCCATGCGACAGCACCGCGACGCGATCGGCCATAGACAGCGCTTCCTCCTGGTCGTGGGTGACCAGGATCGTGGTGATGCCCGAGAGGCGCTGCAGCCGCTTCACCTCGATCTGCATGTCGAGGCGCAGGTTCTTGTCGAGCGCCGCGAAGGGCTCGTCGAGGAGCAGGATAGACGGTTCGATGGCCAGCGCCCGGGCGAGCGCCACGCGCTGCTGTTGGCCGCCGGAGAGCTGGCGCGGCAGACGCTCGCCGAAGCCGCCGAGCTTGACGAGGTCGAGCATGCGCGCGACCGTCTCCTTCTGCACCGTCCGAGAGGCGCCGCGCGCGGCGAGGCCGTAGGCGATGTTCTCGGCGATCGTCATGTGCGGGAAGAGGGCATAGTTCTGGAAGACGATGCCGACCGCTCGCCGGGCCGGCGGCAGCGCGTCGACCACGTCGTCACCGATGACGATCCGTCCCTCGCTCTGCGCGATGAAGCCGGCGATGATCCGGAGCAGCGTGGTCTTGCCACAGCCCGACGGACCGAGCAGGGCGACGAGCTCTCCCCCCTTGACGTCGAGGTTGATGTCCTGGAGCGCTGTCGACGGACCGAAGCGGTGCGAAACGGCATCGACGACGAGGGAACGTCCGGCGTGGATCGGGGCTGACGACATGCGGCACTCCGGCATCGAGATTGCATCCGAAATGGAGCAAACTGCATGCCGTTTTTTGTTTTTATGAATAAAAACAAATATATGGTTTGTTGCAGAACTGCTCGCCAAGGCCTCCGCGATGAAATCGTGAGCAGAATCGGAGGGGTCGTGAATGCACTTGCCGCCGAATGAGGCGCCGCTCTGCGATCGATCGGCAGTCGAGCTCGTCGCGGCGATGCGCAACGGGTCGGTCGCCGCCGGTGACGTCGTCGCGGCCCATCTCGATCGCATCGCCGCCCTCGATCCGGCGCTCGTCGCCTGGATCACCGTCGACCGCGAGGCGGCCCGCACCACCGCCGCCGCACTCGATGCGCTCCCCGCCACCCGTCGCGGGCCGCTGCACGGACTGCCGGTCGGCGTGAAGGACCTGATCGACACCGCCGGACCGGTGACCACACAGGGTTCGATCCTCTACGCCGACCGGCTTGCGGCCCGCGACGATCTCGTCGTGACGCGTCTCCGGGCGGCCGGCGCCGTGATCCTCGGCAAGACCAACACCCCGGAATTCGGCATGGGCGCCATCTGCTCCAACCGCATCTGCGGCCCGACGCGCAATCCCTTCGATCTCGCGTTGACGAGCGGCGGGTCGTCCGGCGGCTCGGCCGTGGCGGTGGCGACCGGCATGGCGGCGGCGGCGCTCGGCACCGACTTCGGCGGCTCGGTGCGGACCCCGTCGAGCTTCTGCGGCACGGTCGCGATCCGCCCGACCCCCGGGCGCCTGCCGTCGCCGACCCGTGCGCTCGGCGCCGACACGACGGCGACGCAGGGCGTGATGGGGCGCGGCGTCGACGACTGTTTCCTGCTGCTCGACGCCCTCGTCGGTCCCCACCCGCACGATCCGACGTCGGCGATCGTCGATCGGCCGGCGGTCGCGGCGCCGCGCGTCGCAGTCTCCGTCGATCTCGGCGTCGCGCCCGTCGCCGCGGCGGTGCGAGCCCGCTTCGCCGAGGCGGTCGACGTGCTCGAGGCCGTGCTCGGTCCGCTCGTGCGGGCGGCGCCGGACTGCACGGGAGCCGTCGAGGCATTCAAGACGATCCGCGCCGCCCACGTCCACCACGCCTACGGGTCTCTCGCCGATCGCTTCGGCGATCGGCTGACGCCGACCGTCGCCTGGAACATCGCCGCCGGAGCCGGGCTCTCGGCCGCGGCCTATCTCGCCGCCGAAGCGCAGCGGACGACGCTCCGCCGGCGCTTCGCCGACTTCTTCACCGAACACGATCTGCTCATCACCCCCGCCGCCGCGGTCCTGCCCTGGCCGAACGCCGATGGCGAGGTCACGGCGATCGACGGCCTGCCGCTCGGCGATGTGCTCGACTATCTCGCGATCACCTTCGTCGTCTCGCTCACCGGCCATCCCGTCCTGGCGCTACCGGCCCCGCAGGGAGGCCACGCCCTGCCGTTCGGGCTCCAGATCGTGGCGCGGCCGGGAGAGGAGGAGACGCTGCGACGCCTCGGGCACCGACTCGAGGCCGCTGGCTTCTGCCATCGCGCCCCCCCATTCCTCGTCCCGCGCCCCCCGCCGATCCTCTGATGTTCGCCCACCAACCCCCGCCCGTCCGCAGAAGGCTGCCGTCTCGATGAAGATCCTCGTCGCCAACCCCAACACCACCGCCGGCGTCACCGATCGCCTCGTCGAGGTCGGCCGACGCATCGCGGCCCCCGGCACCGATCTCGTCGGCCTCACCGCGCCGCGCGGCGTGCCCTACATCGCCAGCCGCGCCGAGGCCCAGATCGGCGGGGCCGTGTTGCTCGAGATGCTCGCCGACCATTTGCCGGGGTGTGACGCGGCGATCGTGGCCGCCTTCGGCGACCCTGGACTCGGCGGCGCGCGCGAACTCTTCGACGTCCCGGTCGTCGGCCTCGCCGAGGCCGCCATGGTGACGGCGCTCATGCTCGGGAGACGTTTCGCGGTGGTCACCTTCGCCGAGGCGCTCGAGGCCTGGTACGAGGAGACGATCGACGCCTACGGGCTCCGTGCTCGGTCGGCGGGCGTCTTCTGCGCCGATCGCGCCTTCGCCAGCCTGCTGACCGTCGGCGACGAGATGGCCGATGCGCTCGTCGATTTGTCGGGGCGCGCGATCGCGGCCGGCGCGGACGTCGTGATCCTCGGTGGCGCGCCGATCGCGGGGCTGGCGGCGGCGATCGGCGACCGCATCCCGGTCCCGTGCGTCGATCCGATCTCGGCAGCGGTCGCCCAGGCCGAGACCCTGGTTCGGCTCGCGCCGGCCAAGCCTCGCGCCGGGACCTTCCGCCGGCCGGCCTCCAAGAGTTCACTCGGCCTTTCGCCGGCGCTCGCCGCCCGCATCGGCTTCGTGGGCTCCGAAGCCGGCTGAACCTCCACCGGCAGGTGTCGGTCCTCCGCCGCCGAACGGCAGGACCTCGACGATTCGGGCGGCGGTACGAAGGATCCGACGTTCGGTCGAATTCGGCGTCGCCCACGCTCGAGCAGGAGCCCCCCCGGAGATCCCTCGAGACTCCTGGCTTGCGCCGACTGCGCGCCGTCAGATACCGCCTCCGGCAAGCCCGGGGCGGTTCGGGATTGGACAATTGCTCGATAGCAATGCCCTTTAATTCGAATTGATTTCCAGGCTCGGCAAGCTCCTGTGGCGTATTTGAGGTTCATAAAGTCAATAACTCATGAAATCCGGCTCGACTTCTTCGTTCATCTGGTGTCAAGAGCTTCCACCCTGATCGTCCTTCGGATGGGCCTTCTGCGCTTCGATGATCAGAGTTGCGAGCCGGAAGGCGCCGTGGACCATCTTCGTGAAGGGCAGCGTCAGGAACAGCGTCGCCACACACCCGAGATGGAACGCCAGAAGCGCCTTCGACGGATCGGTTCCCGAGGCGAACGTGAGCGCCGACCCCGACAATGCGGTGAGACCGACGAGGCAGATGAAGGCATATTCGCCGCGCAGAACACGCCGCGACCCGAGGTCCGGATCGGCGCGGCGTTTCAACAGGATCATGGCGGCGGATCCGAGAACCAGGAGGACACCCCCCGTGACCCCGAGGATCTTCGGCGGGGATCCGAATCCGTAGGGTGCCGGCCACTGGAACAGGTAGTGCATCACGGTGGCGGATGCGGTGGCGAGGAAACACAACAGGAATCCCACCAACACGGCTTGATGAGCGAAACGGCGTGCATTGGAATACCGATCGCCCTTCTCGTAATTGCAGCCCTCGCCGTGTCCGCAGGCCAGATTCGTCATGCGAGCGACGGACCTCGTCGCCGCCATCACGGCCGAGAGCGCCATTCGGTCCCCGCAGGTTTCCCGCCAGTAGGACCGTAGACCGGCCGCCACGGCGACGATCGGCAGGACGACGGCGGGCAGGAAGAACGCCACCATCCAAGTGTGCGGCAGCTTGTCATAGAACGGAGCCGACGCGTCCGCACCGCGAAGCGATGCCGCCGCGTAGAGTGCCGCCGTTGCCGCGAGCATGGTGACCACCGTCGCCGTCCAGCCCTCCTGGAAGATCTTCACCAGGATCGCCGGCCTCAGGTGTCGTTCCCAACTCGCCTGCCGCACCTCGGCCAAGGCGGCCGGCAGATTGAGGGCAAAGGCATGGGGCGCCGCGTATTGGCAGGAGTAGTGACACCCTCGACAGTTGTGGCAGAGGTTGGCCAAGTGCGTCAGCTCCGCCACGCCGTGGACGGCGTCGCGCATCATCGCAGGAAAGACCGAGCAGTAGCCTTCGCAGTAGCGGCAGGCGTTGCAGATCTCCAATTGCCGCCGGGCTTCGATGATCGACGGGCTCGAGGTCGACACAAGCGATGGGTCAAGCGACATGGGCCGCCGCCTCCCGTCCCGCGATGCGCCCGAAGACGGTCCCGATGGCCATGCCGAAACCGGCGAGATAACCGCGTCCGAGGATGGACCCGGCCATGATCTCGCCGGCGGCCCAGACGTTGGCGAGCCGACCGTGCGGCCCCTCGACCCGCGCGGTGGTGTCGACCTTCAGGCCGAGATAGGTGAAGGTCACCCCCGGGCGCAGTTGATAGGCGAAGTAGGGGGGCGTATCGATCGGACGGGCCCAATTGGACTTGGGCGGATCGAGCCCGATGGTGGTCAGGCCGTCCCGCTCGGTCGGATGGAAGCGTCCGTCTTGGCAGGCCGCATTGAAGGCGGCCACGGTGCGGCCGAGGCGAACCGGGTCGAGCCCGAGTTTCTCGGCCAGTTCCTCGATGTCGTCGGCGCGGATCGGCGGAAAGACCGACGGCATGAAGAGATCGGTCGACTTGGAATCGATGATCGAGAACCCGATCTGGTCCGGCTGGGCGGCCACCAGCCGTCCCCAGATCGCGTAACGCTTCGGCCACGTGTCCTCGCCCTCGTCGTAGAAGCGATCACCGTCGCGATTCACGACGATCGAGAAAGGCACGCAGTCCAGCCGGGTGCAGATGCCGCCGTCGAATTTGGGCGCTCGACCGTCGATCGCAACACAATGGCATTGCGTCGGGTCGCCGACACTCGGGCAACCTTGGTCGATCATGTTCTTGAGCACGACTCCACGATTGTGTGGGGTACCCCGGATCAGGAAGTTGGCGGCGGCCGGACCCCAGGCGCGTGTCAGCCAATCCAGATCCGATTGAAACCCTCCCGAAGCCAGCACCACGGCACGTGCCGCGATCCGCCGCGCCGCCGCGCCGGCGACCGAGACGTCGACGCCGATCGCGCGGTCGCCTTCGATGTGGACGTGATCGACCCGCGCCTCGTAGACCACCGAGACTCCGAGATCTCGCGCGACGTTGTAGTAGGCGTTCACCAGCGCCTTGCCGCCGCCGAGAAAGAACGCGTTGGTTCGCGACAGCGACAATGTTCCGGACAGCGACGGCTGAAAATGGACGCCGTGGCGCCGCATCCACGGCAGACACTCTTCCGTCTCGCGGATGACCAGGCGGGCGAGCGTCTCGTCGGTCTCCCCTTTGGTCACCACTCGGAGGTCGTCGAAATATTCTTCTTCGCCGTAGGTCTCGGTCAGGACGGACATCGGCTGGCGGTGCATACAGCGAAAGTTGCGCGTATGGCGACTGTTGCCGCCGCGGTAGGACTCGGGCGCGGCCTCCAGAATCAACACCGATCGTCCCGCCTCGGCGGCGGTGAGGGCGGCACAGAGCGCCGCGTTGCCGCCACCGACGATCACGATGTCCCAGGGGCCTTCCGGCCGAGGCGTCCGACGTCCCATGCGCACTCCAACCCTCATGTCGGATTCGGTTCGACCGTCGGTCATCGCCGCCACCCCGGTCAGTGGGTCGAGGACGAGGCAACGAGGTGCCGCCGCGCCGGAATGGTACGATGATGTTCTGCCGAACAGAACGTATGGTCTATTAAATATTAGGTCCACCGACGTTCGATCGTCAACTCCGATTTCCGCGAAAGTCGTCGGGCGACCGCGATGCGACGCCGGCACAGGTTCGGCGTGTCGGTCCTGGCGATCGGTTGTCTGTTTCGGACTGAGGCGAAGCACCGCGATCGATCGCGGTCGTCCGCGGCGAGCCGTCGTGAAGCACTGCCCGATCGACGTGCTCGTCGGGTCGGTGGCGGGGAGGCGGCTCAGAGTTGGGCGGGGGTCGGCAATTCGCCCGAGAGCTGCCCGCCGAAACGCGCCGAGAGCCGTTGCGCGGCGGTATGAAGGAGGCGCGACATGCGGTCCACCGCCTCCGGCGTGAACCGGTCGATCGGTCCGGAGAGCGATAGAGCACCGATGAACCGGTCGTCGGAGCCGAGCACCGGGCAGGCGATGCCGGCGCAGGCCGGATCGCGCTCCCCGTAAGAGGCCACCAGGCGTGTCCCCCTGCCACGGGTGGTGCCGGGGACGGCGAAAGCCGCGACGACGTTCCCCGCCGCTCCCTTCAGCGGCAGAATTTGTCCCGCTCGAACGCTGTCGAGCGTCGCATGGTCGGAATCACGACGAAGGAGGCACAGCCTCCCGTCCACACCGTAGGGAATGTGGAACGATGCGCTCTCCGTCCCGGCCGCGACCAACTCGTCCAGGACCGGCGCGACGAGTGCCTTGATGTTGTTGTTGCGATCGTAGGCCATGCCGAGACGCCAGGCCATCGGGCCGAGCGTGTAGCGGGTGTCGAGCACGCGACCGACGTATTGCGCCCGTTCGAGCGACTCGAGAAGGCGAAGGATCGTGCTCTTGTAGAGTCCGGTCGCACGGGAGATCTCGGAAAGCGTCATCGACGGAGTGCCCGAAGCCAGAGCCGCAACGATCGCCAGCGCTCGATCCACGGCCGCCACCCCGGATTGCTGTCGGAGCTCGTTCGTCGGCTCGGTCACTCGGCGTCTCCCCGTTCCCTCTTCATCCCACCCCGTTCATAGCACCGATTTTGGCGGATCGCGTCAAATGCGAAACGTTCTTGACCGTCGTGTAACATTGGAGACCTTCGACGCCACCTTCGCGACCGTAACCACTCTCCTTGACCCCGCCGAAAGGTGTCTCGGCCACCGAAGCGACATAGTGATTGATGGAAAGATTGCCACATTCGAGGTTCGCGACCATCGCCGCCACGCGGTCGGCATCGTCGCTGAAGCCGTAGGCCGCGAGCCCGAAAGGAAGGCTGTTGGCCTGTTCCAAGGCCTCCTCGATGGTGGAGTAACGGCAGATGAGCGCCAGCGGGCCGAAGGGCTCTTCGACCATGCAGCGCGCGTCCGGTGGCAGATCGGTCAGGACGGTCATCGGATAGAAGTTGCCCACGTTGCCGTGGCGGGCGCCACCGGTGACCACCCTCGCTCCTCGCGCGACCGCGTCCGCGACCAGGGTCTCCATCGCATCGACACGGCGGGTGTTGGCGAGCGGGCCGAGGTCCACGTCGAGATCGAGCCCGTTGCCCATCCGCATCGCCCCGGCATGTCGCGCGAAGACATCGACGAAGCGGTCGTGGATCCTGTCCTGGACGAAGAAGCGGGTCGGGGCGACACATACCTGACCGGCGTTCCGCGACTTCGCGACGGCGGAGATGCGGGCGACGTGGTCGACGTCGACATCGTCGCAGACGATCGCCGGACCATGGCCGCCGAGTTCCATGATCGCCGGCTTCATGTGCCGTCCGGCGAGCGCGGCGAGGGTCTTGCCGACCGGGATCGAACCGGTGAAGGTCACCAGCCGCACCGCGGGATGGGTGATCAGGTACTCCGAGATCTCGGCAGGGATCCCGAAGACGAGGTTGACGACGCCCGCCGGCAGGCCCGCATCCTCGAAGGCGCGGACCAGCGCGACGGCGCTGGCGGGCGTTTCCTCGGCGGCCTTCAGGATGATCGCGCAGCCCGACGCCAGGGCCCCGGCCACCTTGCGCGCCGGTGAACTCACCGGGAAGTTCCATGGCGAGAACGCCGCCACCACCCCGATCGGCTCTCGCAGGGCGAGATGGATCATACCCGGCTCGGCTGGAATCTGCCGTCCATAGATCCGGCGACCCTCGTTGGCGTCCCATTCGATGATGTCGCAGGCGCGGCGGACCTCGCTTCTCGATTGTTCGATCGGCTTGCCCTGCTCGAGCGTCATGACGGTGGCGACGCCCTCGATGCGTTCCCGCAGCAGGGCCGAGGCTCGCAACATGATCTGCATACGTCGCTCCGGCGGGGTCGCACGCCAGATCGCGAGACCCTTTCGGGCGGCTTCGACGGCGTCGTCGAGGTCGGCGATGCCGGCGCGCGGCACCTGGCCGATCACGGTACTGTCGGCGGGATTGAGCACCGGGATCGTCTCCGCGGTCTGCCGCCAGGTTCCGCCGATGAAGAGGCCGAGATCGGGATAGTTGGCCATTCGTTTGGTTCCTTCTTCCTCGGATCGGTGACGACACGACCGACCACGAACTCGCGTCTCGGAGCGGCAGGTCAGGTTCCGCGGGAAGCCGTACGAATGATGTCGGCCGCCTTGTCGCCGATCCCCTGAGCGACCGCGTTCAGGTTGCCCGAGATCATCCGCGGCATGATCGACGCGTCGACGACGCGCAGCCGTTCGAGCCCGTGGACACGCAGTTCGGCATCGACGACGGCGCCGCCGTCCTGGTCCGGCCCCATCGCGCAGGAGCAGGCGGGGTGGAAGGTCGAGTTGCCTTTCTGCCGTGCCGCGTCGAGGAGTTCGTCGTCGGTCCGCACCTCGGTGCCGGGAAACTCCTCGAAATCGTAGTAGGGCCGCATCGGCGCGGACTCGAGCAGCCGGCGCGCCAGACGCATCCCGGCCACCACCACCCGGCGATCGAGATCCGTGTCGAGATAGTTGTGACGGATCACCGGGGCATCGAAGGGATCGCGGGACCGGATGTGGACCGAGCCGCGGCTCTCGGGCCGTTGTTGCCAGACCGCGACGGTCATCCCCGGCGTATCGGCGAGACGTCCGATCACGCCTTCGTCGTAGCTCGCCGGGGTGAAGGTGAACTGTAGGTCGCAACGCTCCGGTGTGACGCCCGAATGCCACGAGCCGTAGAGCAGGGTCGGCGACAGCGACAGGATCCCGCGCCGCGCGACCACCCACTTGGCGATCTCCAGCGCCAGCCGCGGTCCGCGCGACAACTCGTTGATGGTCCGGATGTTCTTCACCCGGACCACGGTACGAGGTGCGTAATGGTCCTGTAGACCCTCCCCGACGCCGGGCAGGGCGTGCACCACGTCCAATCCCGCGGCCCGCAGAAGCTCGGGCGCGCCGACGCCCGAGAGTTCCAGGAGTTGCGGCGAGTTGTAGGCCCCGCCGCACAGCACCACTTCTCGGCGCGCCGTCACCGTCGTCGGCGCACCCCGGCGCCCGCCGCGTTCGTAGCGCACGCCGATCGCCCGCCGCCCGTCGAAGACGATGCGCGTGGCATGAGCATGGGTGCGGACTTCGAGGTTGGGCCGCCGCATCGCCGGGCGCAGGAAGGCCGTCGCCGCGCTGACGCGGAGCCCGCCATCGATGGTCCGCTGCGCATAGGCGACGCCGGCCTGATCCGGGCCGTTGTAGTCGTCGTTGCGCGGGATGCCGAGGCTCGCCGCCCCGTCGAGGAAGGCGTCGCAGAGTGGGTGACGGTGGTCGAGGTCGGTGACGACGAGGGCGCCGTCGCGCCCGCGGTAGGCGTCGTCACCGCTCCCGACCCGGCGCTCCAGGCGCCGGAAATGGGGAAGGAGGTCGGCGTGACTCCAGCCCCGATTGCCCATCTGTGCCCAGGTGTCGAAGTCGATCGCCTGTCCACGGTTGTAGATGTGCCCGTTGATCGCGCTCGAACCGCCGAGCGTCTTGCCGCGCGGGGCGAGCAGGGTCCGCCCGGCGACGTTGGGAGCCGCCTCTTGCCTGTACCCCCAGTTGACCGACGAATTCTCGAAGGTCTTGATGAAGCCCGCAGGGATGTGGATGTAGGGGTTCCAGTCCCGCGGGCCGGCCTCCAGGAGGCAGATCGTGACGGCCGGGTCTTCGGCGAGGCGGTTGGCCAGGACGCAGCCGGCCGATCCTGCCCCGACGATCACGTAGTCGAACGTGTCCATGTCCCACCTTCCGGACGTCGGTCCGCTCATTCGGAAATGTCGTCCCGAGGGGGGACGTCGAGCCGCACACAGATGCCTTCGAGAGCCGGAGACGGCGCCGGATAGCGTCGCATCACCAGAGGGTCGTGGCCCGGGATCACATGCCGGGGCGAGGAGGCGAGCTCCTCGAGCCGGGCGTAGCCGTCGAGCATCTCATCCACCCGCACGACGTTGGGAAACGGCCGGCGCGTCTCGAAATGGGCGTAGTGGTGGCTCGCATCGGAGGCGAGAACGACCCGGCCACGCGCCGTCCGCACCCGCACGCACTGCAGTCCGCGCGTATGGCCGCCGATCAGGTGAACCGAAAGCCCCGGTGCTATCTCCGCGTCGCCGGCGTGGAACCGCACCCGATCCTGGTAGACGCAACGCACCATGGCCGCCACGTGGTCGACGTCGTAGGGATGGCGCAGCCGCGCATGGCACATGTGCCGGCCGGTCGCATACGCCATCTCCGCATCCTGAAGGTGGAAGCGAGCCTTGGGAAACAGAGCGAAATTGCCGATGTGATCGTAGTGGAGGTGGGTGACGATCACGTCGGCCACCTCGGCCGGGTCGACTCCGAGCCGCCGCAGGGCCTCGGCTGGTTCACAGGTCAGCGTGCGGCCTCTCCGGTGCGCGGTCGCCGCGTCGAAGCCGGTGTCGATCACGAAGACCGAAGACGCACCGCGCGCCACCCAGAGAAAATAGTCGAGCGGCATCGGCCCGTCGTGGGGATCGCCGCCGATGAAGTTGTCGTTTCGCCGCCGATCGTGGGTCGCATAGCGCAGGGCGAAGAGTTCGAAGGTGTCCTCGGCTCCCGTCATGCCGACCTCCTCGCTTGGTGGGCGACCTCGAGGCAGAGGGCGTAGATCGCCTCGCTCGCCTCGAGAGTGGTGCCGTCGACGGTGGACACGTTCTCTCCGGAATAACCGTCGTTGGCGCCCCCCCGCACCGAGGCTTCGATCGACCCGGCGACGGCCTCCGGTCCGGGCAGCCCTTCGGCGAAGCCGGTCAGCACCGTCACCGCCACCGCCACTCCGTAGGCTCCCCAGTTCGACGTCGACGCCGAGACCAGGCAGGCGACCGACGTGGCGTTCACGATGCCGCCGCCACAGCCGCAGCCGCAGGCGCGGGCCTGCGGCAGGGTCGCCTCGAGAGCGCGACCGACGCGGCCGAAGCCGATCTCGTTGCCGCCGTCGCCGATACCCACGGTGACACGGCGGTCGGCCGCGAGTGCCTCCGCCAGCAGATGGAGGTGAGCGACACTCTCGCCGTTCTTGGCGCGGCCGGCGCTGGTGTGGAAGACGCCACGGTCGTTCGGGCCGGGCTTCTCGACGAAGACCGCCGCCACCACGTCGGGATACCGGGCGAGGAGATCGCGAACCGCTCTGCGACCGGCCGCTGCACCGAGCGGAAAGGCCTCGACACGGATCCGGTCACCCACGCCGTCGGCGCCGACGGCGAAGCCGATCTCGACGAAGGCGGCGACGATGCCGGGCAGGAAGGCGGCGTCGGAGAGCAGGACGATGTCGTGGCCCCTCGCCCACAGCAGGCGGGCGAGAAAGGCCGCGCCGGACGGCCCGTCGGTCTCGCCGCGCGGCAACGTCTCGGGGTTGCCGGCGCCGGTGGTGACGAAGACGGTTCCCCGCCCGTCGAGCCCCGCAAGCAGACGAGCGGCCTGAAGCGTCAGAGGCTCTCCGGCGACGTGTCGCGCCGCATCGTAGCGGGCGCGCGTGCCGCCCAAGAGGGCACGTTTGGCCTTGAATTCGACGTTGACGAGGTCGTCCAGCGACTGGAAGTACGCCTCTGCCGGTTCGCTGGTCATGCTCCGCCCTCCTCGGAGAAGCGCACGCCGGTCCACTTCTCCCAGAGAGTGGCGATGACGGCATAGTCGTCGCCGGCCATGCCTTCACGGGCCGCGATTTCGTAGACGGAGTGGGCGGCCTGGGTCGCGAAGACCGGGACGGCGAGGCGTTGGGCCGCATCCAGGAAGAGGCGTGAGTCCTTTCGCGCGTTCGCGGTGGACATCCCGCCGTCGAAATCGCGTCGAAGGAGGCGTTCGCCGATCCGGTGGGTGAGCGGCCGGGTGAGCCCGGACTCCCGCGCCAGCAGGCGATAGAGCACGTCCATCGGGATCTCCTGGGCGGCCGCCACCGCGGCGGCCTCGGCCAGAACGACGTAGACCGCGTGGGACACGGCATTGGCGACCAACTTGGCGCGCATACCGCCGCCGAGGCGCCCGAGGTGGTAGACCTCGGCCGCCAGTCGTTCGAGCACCGGCGCGATCGGTCCGGCGTCGTCCTTCGCGGCGCCGACCAGGAAGACCGCCCGGCCCTGAGAGAGGGCATGGATGCCGCCGATCACCGCCGCGTCGACAACACGCACCCCTCGCGGCGACAGCCGCGCGTCGAGATCGAACACGTCCTCCGGCGAGACCGTGCTGGTCTCCAGGATGACGAGCCCCGGTCTGTTCGTCTCTGCGATCTCGGCCGCCACCACGCGCGAGGCTTCCGGGGTGGGTAGACAGAAGACGACGAGGTCGACGGTATCGGCCAGCTCGCTGGGCGACGCGGCGACCGTGATCCGTCCCTCTGCCACCAGCGGGTGGGTCTCGCATCGCGCCCGATCCCGATCGAAGACGGTGATCGAGTGGGTCGCGGCGAGGACAGCGGCGATGGTCTGGCCGACCTGGCCGAAACCGACGATTCCCAGGTCGATCGATGATGGTGCCGTGTCGGTCAAGATGGGTTCGTCCCTTGCGTGGTTGATCCGAGATATGCCGAGAGAATCTCCTCGGGGCTGCCGGCCGAGCGCATCTCGGCCGCTTCCTTTCGTCCGACGATGCGGCCGTTGCGCATGAAGTAGGCGCAGTCGGCGATCTTCATCGTGATCCAGTAGTTCTGCTCGACCAGCAGGATGGTGAGACCGGTCCGTCTCAGTTCCTCGAGCCGTTCGAAGACGCGCTTCACCAGGAGCGGCGCCAGACCCAACGACGGTTCGTCCAGCAGCAGGAGACGCGGTCGCGACATCAGCGCTCGGCCGATCGCGAGCATCTGCTGCTGACCCCCGCTCAATTGCCAAGCCGGCGAATGCTGTCGGCCGGCGATTTCCGGGAACAGCGACATGACCACTTCGATCTGTTCGCGATTGTCCTGCTTGGAGCGGGTCATGCCGCCGAGCACGAGATTCTCCCGCACCGAGAGGGCGCGCGCCATGGCGCGACCTTCGGGGACGTAGGAGACGCCCATCTCGACCAGACGCCGCGCGTCCTTGCCGGTGACGTCCGTGCCGTCGAAGCGGATCCGACCCGAGAAGGGCACCACCAATCCGGCGATCGACTTCATCAAGGTGGTCTTGCCGGCTCCGTTCGCTCCGAGCAGGGCCGTCAGCGACCCGCGTGCCACCGTCAGGGTGACATCCTCGATGGCCACCTTGCCGTCGTAGCCGGCGACGATCTCCTCGACGAGCAACTGGTCAGTCATCGCCGGTCCCCAGGTAGATTTCGGCGACGCGCGGGTCGCACCGGATCTCGGCGGGCGTGCCGGAGGTGACGACGGCGCCGAAGTTGAGGACGTGGATGCGATCGCAGATCCCCATGATCAGGTCCATGTCGTGTTCGACCACGATGATGATCCGTCCCGACGCGCGCAGTTTTCCGATGGTGTCGGCGAGAGCGGCCGTCTCGGTCGAATTCAATCCGGCGGCCGGTTCGTCCAGCAGTACGACGCGCGGATCGCCGACGCCGGCGCGGGCGAGTTCGACGAGGCGCATGACGCCCGGGGCGGCGTTGGCGGCGAGCAGCGCGGCGTGATCGCCGAGACCGACGAACTCGAGCGCCCTTCGCGCCCTGTTCTCCGCCTCATCGCGATCGCCGAAACGCCGCGGGATCGGCAACAGCGCGTCGATCCAGCCCGAACGGCGCGCGGTGTTGAGGCCGACGATCACGTTCTCGAGCAGCGTGAGTTCGGACGAGAGCGCGGCATGTTGGAAGGTGCGGACGATTCCGCGATCGGCGCGACCGACCGTCGGGACGGCATTCAGGACCTCACCATCGTAGCTCACCGTCCCCCGCGAGGGACGATAGTGGCCGGTGAGACAGTTGAAGAAGCTCGTCTTGCCGGCGCCGTTTGGCCCGATCAGTCCAGTGATCTCGCCCGGCTGGAAATCCAGGCTCACGTCCCGCAGCACGTGCAGGCCGCCGAAGCTCAGGTCGACGTTTTTCACGATCAGAGAGGCGCGGTCAGACACGATGGTTTCGCCTCCGACGCACGCGGCGAACGATCGCGGGAACCGTCACGTTGAAGACGATGATGACCCCGAGGAGCGCCAAGCCGTAGATGATCAGGATGAACTGTCCGTAGTTCGACAGGAGCTGCGGCACCAGCGTCACGAAGGCGGCGCCGACGACGACGCCGTAGATACGGGTCGAATAGAGACTGACGACCGCTCCGACGAGCAACGTCACGGAGTTCCAGAAGATGAAGCTGTTCGGCGACACCATCGACGTGGTGAAACCGAGGATCGATCCGCCGAAGCCGGCGATCGCGGCACTGACCGCGAAGGCGCTCAAGCGGGCGCTGCCACTGGTCATGCCGAAGGCGGCAGCGGCATGGGGATGATCGCGGGCGGTCAGGATCATCAGGCCGAGGCGTGATCCTCGGAAACGATGGGCGACGAACGTGGCGATGCAGAGTGCCGCCAGCGCGACGTAGTACTGCTGGAGGCCGCTCGCGACGCCGCCGACGATTCGAGATTCGACGAAGAGCCCTTCGAAGCCGCCCGTCACTTCGGACCAGTAGAGCAGGACTTCCGGCACACACAGGCCGAGCGCCAGGGTCACGACGCTCAGATAGACGCCGGAGAGAGTGCGGGACGGCCACGCGAACAGAAGTCCCACCGCGGCACTCACCGCCGTCGCGACCACGACACCGCCGAGGAAGGGGACATTCGGCCCGTTCTGCAGCAGAGCGATGGTGTAGGCACCGGTCGCCACGAAGAAGTTGTGCCCGATGGACACTTCGCCGCTGTAGCGGATGAGGAAGCTGACCGAGAGGATGGCGATCCCTTGTGCCAGCAGCAACGAGATCGAATAGAGCCAGAAGCTGCCGATCCAGATCGGCAACAGGCCGAGGAGGAGGACGGTTCCGATCGACAACATCCGGTCGTCGATGCGCACCGCGGATCGTCGGGTCCGGTCGGCAGGAAGAGCCGTGGTGGAGGGTTCAGACACGGGAGCCGAGCCTCTGGGAGAGGATGCCACCGGGGAAGAAGCTCAGAGAAGCCAACATGAAGGTCAGCAAGAAGGTGTTGAGCAGCTCCGGCGCGACGTAGAAGCTGAAGAGGTTGCAGGACACCCCCACGAGGATGCCGCCGATCGCACTTCCCGGAAGACTGTCGAAGCCGCCGATGACCGCCGCCGCGAACGCCTGCAACATGAAGGTCGTCACGGTGGTCGAGCTGAGGAACGTCGTCGGAACGATCAGCAATGCGGCGATCACGCCGAGCATCGACGATGTCACCCAGGAGAACAGGTGGACCCGAGAAATGCTGAGGCCGCACACGCGTGCCGCGAAGGGATCGGTCGAGACGGCGCGAAAGGCGACGCCGAGACGGGTGCGCTCGATGACCAGGAACAAGGCCACCACCACCAGGAACGTGGCGGAGAGCACCGCGACGTCGTAGGCGGTCAACGCCATGCCGAGAATCGAGAACGAGAGATGCGGCAGCGGCAGGTCGAGCCGGAAGATGTTCGATCCGTACTGCCAGAGGATCATGCCCTGAGCGATCAGTCCGATCCCGAGCGTGGCGATCGTCGCCGTCGTGGCAGCACGCTGCAGCAATTCGGCGATCAGCCCGTAGACCAACACCGATATCGCGATCGCCCCGAGCAGAGCCGCGGCGACGGCGGCGAGCCAGGGCCAGCCCGCTCCGCCTGCCGTCAACGCATGGACCGAGAACGCCCCGTACCCGGCCAATGCGCCGTGCGCGAAGTTGACCATCTTCGAACTCTTGAAGATCATGACCAGACCGAGTGCCCCCAGCGAATAGAGGCATCCGGTCACGATCCCTTGCCATATGACGGGCAACATCGGCCGCACTCCGGAATGTCTTCTCACTTGGAGACCGCGTCGAACACGACTTGCGGATAGGGGCTGAAATCGCGGACGAGCCTGAACTTTCCGGCCTCGGCGCGAATCATGACCTCCTGGCGGGTCCCGCGGTGATCACCGGCAGTGAAGGTGATCTTGTCGGCGGCACCGGCCGAGACGCCGTCGATCGTGTTCATGACGGCGATGAGGTTCTCCCTCGTCGGCTCCTTGCCGCTCGACAGCAGACGTTCGAACGCGACGGCGAAGAGCGAGGCGCCGGTCCAGCCATTGAGGCCGAAGACGCCGAGTTTGTCGTTCGGATAATATTTGGGAACGACGGCCCGATAGGCCTCGATCGCCGGGCGATCGGCGTCGAGCGGCAGGAGCCACGACGAAAAGTACACGCCGTCCAACAGGTCGCCGGTCAATTCGTAGGTCGACGGGTCCGCGGTGAAGAAGGGGGCGAACCAGGTGCCTTTCCACGAGATGCGCGCCGCCGAGCGCAACGCACTGGCCAGATGGGCGTTCGAACCGAAGAGGAGGACGACCTCGGCGCCCGCCGCCGAGACGCGCTGAATCTGAGCCGAGAGGTCGGTGGTGGCGACATCGAAGGAGACGTCGGTCAGAATCGTCTTCTTCCGGGACGACAGGACCAAGTCGAGGCCGAATTTCGCCCGCCGCCCCAGTTCGTCGTTCTGCCAGATCAGCGCACATTTGTCCTTGCCGAGAACGTCGAGGGCATATTGCGCACTCGATGCCGCCGAGAGGGCGTAGTCGGGCAGCAGCGGAAACATGTTCGCCTCGGCGATGATCTTGGGCGACCCGCCGCTCGGGCGATCACCGGCAGGTTCTTGGACCTGGCGTAGGGGATGATGGCGATGTTGGGCGTGGTGCCGTTGCTGACCACCAGGGCGTAGACGTCGTCTTCTTCGACGAGACGACGCGTCGCTGCCAGACTCTGAGCCGGATCGTAGCCGTCGTCGCGAATGATGTACTGGACCTTCCAACCCCGGATGCCACCACGCTCGTTCAGGTCCTTGAAGTAGGCGTCGGCGGCATGTTGGATCGCCGCATAGAACGGAACCGGACCGGTCAGGGGTGAGAAGGCCCCGACGCGTACGACTTTGTTCGCCATGTCGATCCCGGGGAGAGACGCCGCCCGGGCCGACCGGCCACCGACGACTCCCGCCGCTAGTGCCGCGATCGCACCACTCAAAAACTGCCGCCGGGCCGGGCGGAGCAGAGGCTTCGACGCGAGGATATCGTTGTGGTGGCCATACTTTCGATCCGTCATCCGTCCGCCTCCCGGTGTTCTGTCAGATAGACCATGTGATCTATTTTTCGAGACTAGGGGAAGGGTACGGCCGCCGTCAACAATTTTTCTCGGCCGATTTTTCGTGACGATGTGCGAACCGATCCGCGGCGACGACCCCACCGGGACAGAGCGCGGCTCGATCGATCCCGAGACGCCACCGTTCGCCGTCGAGCCGCATTTCTCTTCACGCGTCCACGAAGTGGGTCTTTGGGATCGGACCGTGTCGCGGGGGCTCGATCTCGGCGATCGGTCCGATCGGTCGAGCAGCGTCGGTGACCGATCGGAGGCGTTCGATCGGATCCGGTTGCATTCCGCTGAGGGGTGCGGCCGCCCGTGGTGCAGAAGGCGTCACGCACGATCCCGCCATACCGCCGCCGGCAGCGCGATCGCCGCCGCACGCACGACACGACCGGCCGTCGTACGGATGCTTCGACCCGTCGGAAGGACCGAAGAACTCGGTCGGTCGATGGTCCGCTTCCGACCCGACGATCGGTCACGGCCGAATGGTCACGGCGGTGCGACCGAGTGCAATTCTGCCTTCACGGCCTCGCACGCGACGCAGTGGACCTCATGGGTGTGCTCGAGAATCCAGCCGGGTCGTGCGGGTCATCCCGCCAGCACCAACCCGGGTCGCGGCCAGTCGACGGCGATCAGGCGTCCGGTGCCCGAGAGCGTGACATAGGCCGTCCTCATGTCCGCCCCACCGAAGCAGATGTTGGTGCAATAGGCTTCCGGCGCCTCGTGGAACTCGATGAGTTCGCCCGACGGCGAGAACACGCTGATCCCGCCCTTCACCAGCGTCGCCACGCAGATGTTGCCGTTCGCTTCGACCGCCATCGAGTCGAAACGCTGATAGCCGGGCAGTCCGTGGACAAGACGGCCGCCGTTCGGCGACGGCCAGGGCTCCTTCGCCACCACCCCTTCGCCGACGATGTCGAAGGCCCACAGGCGGCTGGTCTCGGTCTCCGCCACGTAGAGCGTGCCGCCGTCCGGCGACAGGGCGACGCCGTTCGGGGTGAGGATCGGGAAGATCGCCTCGCGGATCAGCGAGCCGTCGGTCCGGGCGTAGAAGACGGCGCCGCGGTCCGAGACCCGGCCGTAGGTCTTGCCGAGGTCGGTGAACCAGAAGCCCCCGGCGGCATCGAAGACGATGTCGTTCGGCCCCTTCAGCGGGATGCCGTCGCAGGAGTCGTAGAGAACCTTCGCCTCGCCGGTGACGATGTCGACCTGTTCGATCCGGCCGCTGCGGTAGTCCGAGGCGCGGCCGGTCGGACGGAGGTATCCGGTCTCGTCGCGGTACCAGTCGAAGCCGCCGTTGTTACAGACGTAGCACTTGCCGTCCGGCCCCATCGCGGCGCCGTTGGGCCCGCCGCCGAGTTCGGCGACCGTCGTCCGCCGCCCCGTCGCCGGGTCGATCCGGGTTAGCCGCCCACCCTCGATCTCGACCACCAGGACGCTGCCGTCGGGAAGCACCACCGGTCCCTCGGGGAAGCCGAGGCCGCTCGCGATTTCTCTGCCTTCGAGTCGCATGGTGCTCACTCCGTCGATGTCACGCGGGGACGGCGGCGGGTGCGCCACCGCCGAGATAGGCCTCCAGCACCTCGGCGAGGCTGGTCGAGGTGTCGAGGTCCGACGCCTTCCGCGTCCCCAGGATCTGCCCGTTGCGGACGAAGCAGACCGCGTCGGCGACGCGCAGCGTCATGCGGAAGCTCTGTTCGACCAGCAGGATGGAGAGGCCGCTCTCCTCCTTGATGCGCATCAACCGCTCGAAGACGCGGCGGATGAGGAGCGGCGCCAACCCGAGCGACGGTTCGTCGAGCAGCAGGAGGCGCGGCGAACTCATCAGCGCCCGGCCGATCGCCAGCATCTGCTGCTCGCCGCCGCTCAGCATCCAGGCCGGCGACTTGGCGCGCTGTGCGATCTCCGGAAAGAGATCGAGCATCTGCGACCGCCGCGCCGCCAGGGTGCGCGAGTCGAGAAAATAGCCGCCGAGCGCCAGGTTCTCCTCGACCGTCAGGTCGGTGACGATCTCGCGCCCTTCCGGCACGTAGACGATGCCGAGGCCGACGCGCTCGCGCGCCGACAGCCGCGACACGTCGCGCCCGTCGAAGACGACCTCGCCCTGGGCTTCGACGAGGCCGGCGATGGCCTTGAGGATCGAGGACTTGCCGGCACCGTTCGCCCCGAGGAGGGCGAACACGCTGCCCGCCGGAAAGCCGAAGGCGACGCTCTCGGCCGCCAGCGTCTTGCCGTAGCGCACGTCGAGACCGCGAACGCTCAGGAGGTCAGTCATCGTCTCCTCCGAGATAGATGCGGACGACTTCCGGGTCGGCGCGCACTTCGGCGGGCGTGCCGTGGGCGATGATCTGGCCGAAGCTGAGCACGTAGATGCGGTCGCAGAGCTGCATGATCAGATCCATGTCGTGCTCGACCACCACCACCACGAGATCCGGCCGGATCAGCCGCTGCAGCGCCCGCATCAGATCGCGGGTCTCCACCGCGTTGAGTCCCGCCGCCGGTTCGTCGAGCAGCAGCGCCTTGGGGTTTCCCGCCATGGCGCGGGCGATCTCGACGAGGCGCAGGGTGCCGGGTGGCAGTTCCGCCGGCAGGATCTCGGCGACGGCGGTGATGCCGAGGCTCTCCAGAGCGGCGAGTGCCTTGCGCCGGGCCATGGCGTCTTCCCGGGTTCCCGAGGGCAGCGGCAGGAAGGCGTTCGCCCAGCCGCTTCGTCGCTCCAGCGTCAGCCCGACCATGACGTTCTCGAGCACGGTGAGGTCCGGGCACAGCGCCATGTGTTGGAACGAGCGGGAGATACCGAGTGCGGCGCGGCGATGCGGCGGCAGGGTCTCGAGCGGCACTCCGCCGAAGGCGATGCGGCCGAGCTGAGCCCGGTAGAGCCCGGTGAGGCAGTTGAAGAGGCTGGTCTTGCCCGCCCCGTTCGGCCCGATGAGCCCGGTGATGCGGCCCGGTTCGAGGTCGACGCTGACGTCCTTGAGGACCTGGACCGCCCCGAACGACAGCCGGAGGTTCTCGGCTCTGAGACGTTGTGGGACGGATCGATTTTCGATCGCGGTCATGGCCGGCCTCCGCGCGTCAGGATGCGGCGGAGGTCGGACGCCGAATTGACCGCCAGCGTCACGCCGAGGAGAACTGCGCCGTAGAGGACGGGCACCCAGTCGCCGGCGCCGGCGAGGTAGTTGGGGACGAGGGTGAGAAAGGCACCGCCGACCAGCGCCGGCACCAGGGTCAGTCCGTTGAGGCTCACCACCGATCCGACCAGGAGAAAGATCGCGCTCCACAGGGTGAAGCTGTTCGGGGAAACCGCCGAACTGGCGACCGCGACCATCGCGCCGGACATCGAGGCGAGTGTGGCGCTGAGTGCGAACACCGAGATGCGGGCCCAACCGCGGGTGATGCCGAAGGCCTCCGCGGCTCGCGGATGGGCGCGAGCCATCAGCAGTGCCAGCCCTTGCGGCGACTTGCGCAGCCGCGCGAGAGCGAGGCAGACGAGAACGAGGAGCGCGAGCGCCAGATAGTAGCGCTGCGGTGCCTTGGGCAGGCCGGCCAGCGGATCGAGTGCGACGTAGAGCCCCTCGAACCCACCCGTGAACCTCTCAGAGTGAACCAGGATCTCGGGCAACGCCAGCGCCAGAGCCATCGTCGACACCGCGAGGTAGATCCCCGACAGGCGACGCGACGGGTAGGCGAAGACGAGACCGCCGACGAGGCCGGCGAGAGCCGCGACCGGCAGGCCGACGAAGAAGCCGACGCCCGCCTGCTTCTCCAGGATGGCCACGGCATAGGCGCCGAGGGCGACGAAGAAGGAGTGTCCGATCGACACCTCGCCGCCGTAGCGCACCAACACACTCACCGACAGGACGCCGATCGCGTTGGCGAAGCACAGGGACAGACTGTAGATCAGATAGCCTCCTGCGCCGAACGGCAGCACCAGGAGAAGACCGACGAGGGCGACGGTGGCGAGAGTCTTCGGATCGAGCGCCCGGTTCGCGAAAGGCTGCGGGGGCGTTTCGGTTTGCGTGAGGTCAGACACGTCCACCGCTCCTTCTGGCGAGAAGCCCGTCGGGGAAGAAGTTGAGGGTGACGAGGATGACCGCGAGCAGGAACGAGTTCATGAACTCGGGCGACACGTAGAAGGAGAACAGGTTGGTGGCGATGCCGACCAGGATGCCGCCGAGCGCGGCACCGGGAAGGCTGGCGAAGCCGCCGACCACCGCGGCGGTGAAGGCCTGGAGCATGAAGGACGACACCGTGGTGGAGGAGAGGAAGGTCGTCGGCACGATGAGCAGTGCCGCCACCAGACCGAGGACGGCGCTCACCAGCCACGAGAAGAGATGAACCCGCCGCAGGTCGAGACCGCAGACGCGGCTGGCGAAGGGGTTCGACGAGGTGGCGCGGAAGGCGATGCCGAGCCGGGTCCGCTCGATGACCAGGAACAGCGAGCCGATGATGAGCAGGGTCACCACCAGAACGGTGAGGTCGTAGGAGGTGATCCGCACACCGGCGAGCGACAGGCCGAAGCGGGGGATCGGCAGATCGAGATTGACGATCTCGGCGCCGAACACCAGCTGGATCGCGCCCTGCAGGATCAGGCCTATGCCGAGCGTGGCGATGGTGCTGGCGAGATCCGACTTGAAGACGATCGGCGCGATCAGCGCATAACTCAGCACCGCGATGCAGGCGACCAGTGCAACCGCCGTGGCGACGGCGCCGCCCCACGACAGGTTGGCGAGACCGCCGCTGGAGAAGCCGTAGACCAGGAAGGCGGCGAGGCCGGCGAGATTGCCGTGGGCGAAGTTCACCACGCGCGAACTCTTGTAGATCATCACCAGACCGAGCGCGCCGAGGCCGTAGAGACAGCCCGAGACGATGCCCGACCAGAGGAGTGGCGGCAGATC
Source organism: uncultured Alphaproteobacteria bacterium (assembly GCA_937864925.1). Lineage (GTDB taxonomy): Bacteria > Pseudomonadota > Alphaproteobacteria > Rhizobiales > Ancalomicrobiaceae > CALBKH01. Next base: position 52,968 of record CALMFH010000153.1, read on the forward strand.
CCCGACGAGGGTCTTCAACATGTCGTCACTCCGCTGGGGCGTCGACGGGGCGCCCGGCTTTCTCGATCACCTCGATCACGCCGGGGAAGTAGCGCCCGGAAAGTCCTCCGTCTCGTGCAGCCTCATAGTAGTTTCGGGCGATGCCGGTGACCCGCGCCTCGACACCCGTCTCGGCCGCCAGCCGCAGCACGTAGTCGATGTCCTTGAGGACGTATTCGGGCGGGAAGGCCTTCTCCGGGAAGGCGCGCGGCACCATCGCCTTGAGGCCGTGGTTGCGCAGCGCGAAGCTGTCGCCGGAGCCCTTGGACACCGCCTCGAGCAGAGTGCGCGGCGCGACGCCGGCGCGCTCGCCGATCACCATCATCTCCGCCAGCGCCACCACGTGTTCGAAGAGCAGGGCGTTGTTGATCAGCTTGACCACCTGACCGGAACCGATGTCGCCACAGTGGGTGACGTCCGATCCCATGTGGCGGAGCAGCGGTTCGATGCGGGCGAAGACCGCGTCGCTGGCGCCGACCATGATGCTGAGTTCGCCGCGCTGCGCCGCTTCACGCGTCCGCGCCACCGGCGCATCGGCGAAGGAGATGCCGCGCGCGGCGAGAAACGCCCCGATCTCTCGAGCCCCGGCGACCGAGGTGGTGCTGAGGTCGACCACCGTGGTTCCGGATCTCGCCGCGGCTGCGACCGGGCCGTCGGGTCCGCAGACGGCGCGAACCTGGGCATCTCCGGGAAGCGAGAGGAAGATCACGTCGGCCGCCGCAGCGATGTCGGCAATCGAGGCGGCCGGCTCCGCCGCAGTGTCGGCGAGGGCCTTCACCGCGTTCGCATCGAGGTCGAAGGCGAGGACGCGGCCTCGGTGCTTGGTCGCCATGTTGCGGCACATGGGACCTCCCATGACGCCGAGACCGACGAATCCGATCGTCACGTTGTTCGTCATCGCTTCAGTCCATCAACATGCCGCCGTTCACGTCGAGCACGGTTCCCGTGATCCAGTTCGAGGCGGGCGAACAGAGGAACAGGATACCTTGGGCGATGTCTTCGGGTGCGCCATAGCGGCCCAGCGGGACACTGCCGTGCGCCGACGGAGGAGCCCGGCCGGTGACGTTCGCCCACATCGGCGTCTCGACCGGTCCGGGCGCGACCACGTTGGCATAGACGCCCTTGCTCGCGCCGGCCTTGGCGACCCACTTCATCAGGCCGTGAACCGCCGACTTGGCCGCGACGTAGGACGGCCCCGAAGCGACGCCGCCGATCTTCGCGGCGATCGAGCCGAGGGCGACGATCTTGCCGTACCCCTGCTCGACCATGACCGGGTAGAGCTTCCGGACGGGATTGACGACGCCCATCACGTTGACGTCGAAGATGGCGCTCCATTCCTCGTCCGTCGAGTCCTGCAGCGGCTTGTTCGAGATCGTGCCGGCGCACAGGACCAGGATGTGGATCGCCGCCCGCTCGCCGAGGACGTCGTCGATCAACGCCTCGGTGTCGCCCCGCGAGGTGACGTCGCAGCGGCGATAGACGGTGCCCGGCGGCAGTTCGTCGAAGGCCTCGACGATGTCGGTCGCGATCACCCGGGCGCCGGCGGCGGCGAGGGCCGCGACGACCGCCCGTCCGATGCCGCCGGCGGCGCCGGTGACGAGTGCGATCTGACCATCCAGTCGCGGCGGCCCACTCAAAGGAGATCCTACCATGGTCCGTTTCCGATGCTTTCTCTTGGCGTTGGAATGGAGGGGGGCGAAAGGGGGCGGTGTCGCGGCGGATCGGCCGGCCCCCTTCGACGACGGAACGCTCACGCGTCTCAGCCGGCCTTGGCGTCGAACGCGACCGCCGGATAGGGCTTGAAGTCGCGGACCATGACGAACGAGCCGTTCTTCGCCTGCTGAATGGCTTCCTGGCGCGTGCCGCGATGGTCGCCGGAGCGGAAGCTCACCTTGCGGGCGCCGCCCACCGACGCACCGACGAGTGCATTGGCCGCCGCCACGAAGTTGTCGCGGGTGATCGGCTTGCCGGACGCGATCAGCGCTTCGAGAACGACGCCGAACAGCGCCGCATTGCTCCAGCCGTTCAGACCGAACACGCCGATCGGATCGTTGGGGTAGTACTTGGAGACGGCAGCCCGATAGGCCGCGACTTCCGGCTCGTCGCTCGACACCGGCAGCAACCAGGACGAGAAGTAGACGCCGTTGAGAAGGTCGCCGGCGAGCTTGAAGGTCGACGGGTCGGCGGTGAAGAACGGCGCGAACCAGGAGATCTTCAGTCCCTGGCGATCCGCCGCCTTGAGGGCGCCGGCGAGGTTGGCGTTGGAGCCGAACAGGATCGCCGCCTGGGCGCCGGAATTGGCGACCCGCAGGAGATGCGGGGTGAAGTCGGTGGTCTTCACCTCGAAGGAGACCGACTCGGCCGGCGCGACCTTCTGCTCGGCCATGTACAGATCGAAGCCACGCTTCGCCGAACGGCCGAGTTCGTCGTTTTCCCAGAGCAGCGCGATCTTGTCGAGCTTGAGGTCCTTCAGCGCGTATTCGGCGTTGGAGGCGGCCGACCAGCCGTAGTCGGGGAGCAGCGGGAAGATGTTCGGTTCCGCGAAGAACGCACTGGCGCCACCGATCGGCCCGAGCATCGGCAGACCCGCCTCCTTGGCGTAGGGGATGACGGCGACGTTGGTGGCGGTACCGACCGACGCGACCAGCGAGAAGATCTTGTCCTCTTCGACCATGCGCTTGGTCACCGCGACGCTGCGGGCCGGGTCGTAGCCGTCGTCGAGGGTGACGTACTTGATCTTCCAACCGCGAATGCCGCCGGTCTCGTTGACATGGCGGAAGTAGGATTCCGCCGCGTGAGTGAGGATCGCATAGAACGGCACCGGCCCGGTGACCGGGGTGAAGCCACCGACGGTGATCGTCTTGCTCGCCTCGTCGACGCCGATCTCGGCCGCCAGCGAGGACCGCAGGGGCAGCGCCGCGCCGAGAGCCGCCGCGCCGAAGAGTTTCAGTGCACTGCGTCGATCCATCGTGTCCTCCCATCGATCGCGCGCCGGCGTTTCCCGCCTTGTCGGCTTCATGTGTAGGCGGCCCTACCGGCGATGTCAAGCATACGATGCATAATGCATCATTCAGAAAGACTGTTCTCTCACCGTCGTTTCGCCAGCAGCGCCCGGGCCCGCTCCACCACCGGGCGATCCACCATCTTGCCGTCGAGCGAAACGGCGCCGCCGCCGGCCGCTTCGATCGCTCCGACGACGCGTTCGGCCCAGGCCAGCTCTTCCGTGCCGGGTAGAAAACCTCCGTTCACCGGCTCGATCTGGCTCGGATGGATGCAGAGCTTGCCGCCGAAGCCGAGGGCCTTCGCTCGCGCCACCCTCACGGCCAGCGCCGAAGGATCGGCGAGCGAGGGAAACACTCCGTCGATCGGTGCCGGTAGACCTGCATGCCGCGACTCGAGCGCGAGTTGCAGGCGGACCGGGTCGAGTTCCCGGTCGGCCTCCTCGACCCCGGAATCGAGCGAGAAATCCAGGTTTCCGAAGGCGACGCGGGCGATACCGCTCTCCGTACAGATCTTCCGCACCTGCATGAGTCCGGCCACGGATTCGATCAGAGCGGTGATCTCGATGTTCGGCCCGAGTTCATGTCGGACGACCCGCAGGACGTCCGGCTCGGCCTTGGGGACCATGACGCGCGTGATCCCGCCGCGACCGATCGCAGCGACATCGCTTTCGAACCAGGGGCTGTCGAGACCGTTGATTCTGACCATCGCTTCGGTTCGACCGGCCCAGGTGGCGACGGCCTCACGTGCGGCCTCCTTGCCTTCCGGGCGAACCGCGTCCTCGAGGTCGACGATGACCCGGTCGGCACCACTGGCGAGCGCCTTGTCGAAGCGATCGGGGCGTTCGGCGGGGACGAAGAGATAGGACCGTTCGAGGGGCATTGTAATCCTCAGCTGCATTCTGCATGATGCATTTTATGCTCGGCTTTTCGATCCCGCAAGGTTGTGTTAGATGCTGACGGTATGCGGCACCGGAGGAGCGTCTCCCGACGCGGCCGCCAGAGGGACGGGGCGATCCCGACGGCACGATGGAATATCGAACCAAGGAAGAGCAGGTCGCCGACTATCTTCGCGAGGGCATCCTCTCCGGGCGACTGCCGCGCGGCACCCGGCTGAAGCAGCAGGAAATCGCTCAACAGCTGAAGATCTCGATCACTCCGGTACGCGAGGCGCTGAAGCTGCTCGAGGCGGAGGGCTACATTTCCTCCGACAGCTACCGCGGCGCCACCGTCGTGCCCTTCGACATCGGAACCTCGACCGAAGCGCTGAAGCTGCGCATCATGTTGGAGACCCAACTGGTGGAGAGCGCGGCGCGCAACCTGACCTCGGCGGACATCGCCGAGCTGCAGGTCCTCGCCGATCAGTTCGAGAAGGCCGCCGACAGCGGCGACAGCACCGGCGCCCGTGGCGTCAACTACCGCTTCCATCGCCGAATCTACGATTTCGCCGATCTGCCCCAGACCCTCCATTTCGTGCAGGTCCTGTGGGCGCGCTACCCCTTCGACGCGATCAACCGTATCGGAGGCCGGGCCAGCCGCGCCGCGGAAGAGCATGCCGAACTGTTGCGCAACTTCATCGAAGGCGATGCCGCCGGGGCCATGCTGACCATGCGCCGGCACATCGAATCCGGTTGGGCCGAGTTCCGCGAGAGCCTCGAAAGCCGCGCCGACGCGAAGCCGACCGACCGGGCCTGAGACCCGATCGAGAGTTCTCACCCATGAAACCCTCCATGCTTCTGGTCATGGACATGATCAACGACCTCGTCCATGCCGACGGGGCCGGCGCCAAGACCTATGTGCCGCTGATGGCCGAACGCGACGTCCTCGGCCGCACCCGTGCCTTCGTCGATCGCGCCCGTGCCGCCGGCGTCCTCGTCGGCTACGTCCGCGTCGCCTTCGCCCCGGACTATCGCGACTGTCCGCCGAATTCGCCGGTCTTCTCCCGCGCCCGCGACAACGGCCTGTTCCGGCTCGGCACCTGGGGCACCGAGGTGCACGACGCGGTGGCACCGGCGGAAGGCGACTTCGACTTCGTCAAGCCGCGGGTCAGCCCGTTCTACGGCACGGCGCTCGAACCGGCGTTGCGTGCCCGCGGCATCGAGCGTCTCTTCCTCTGCGGCGTCTCGACCAACGGCGTGGTTCACACCGGCGCGCGCGAGGCCCACGACCGCGACTACGAGACGATCGTGCTCGAAGACTGCTGCGCCGGAGCGACCGTCGAGGAGCACGCCAACGCGCTGAAGTGCGTCGCGCGCTTCGCCGCCATTCGCGACGGCGCCACCATCGACTTCGCCTGAGAAAGAAGAGCCGGGTGAGCGGGTCTCGCGACCCCTTCACCCGGCTTCGACCGCAACGCCGGGGACGCGGGAGGTTCGCCCGGCGCAACGGTAGTTTCGGCCGGAGGACGTCATCGGGCGTCGCCGGCCGAGAGAGTCGCGTCAGGGCCGTGACCAACCGGTGTCCATCACGTCGGCGGCGGCGACCTGTTTCACCTCGTCGCCGAAGCGCAGCATGAAGTCGCGGTTCTGTTCGAACTGGCCGGGCGTGAAGGCGAGCGGCACCGAGACCGTCGCCGCCTGATCGGCGACCGCCTTCTGGACGAGGCCGAGGTCGGTCTGCGGAAAATACTGCTCCTGGATGAGGCGCCCGGCCTTCGCCGGATCGGCGCGCACCAATGCGCCGCCCTTCGCCAGACCGGTGACCAGACGGCCTATCGGATCCGCCTTCGAAGCGAGGACGTCGGGCTTCGCCCCCAGCACCGTGTAGAGGAAGTTCTCGAGCCCCGGAACCTCGCCCTGCGAGGGCCGCGCCGCCCAGACGGCGAGCCCGTCTTCCACCGCCCGGTTGTTGGCCGGCGCGGTGGTGTTGAAGCCGTCGATCTGGCCCGACTTCAGCGCGGCGTACATCTGATCGAGCTTGACCACAGTGAGAGTGACGTTGCGATCGGGATCGAGACCACCGAGCATGACGAGATGGCGCCACAGCTTGTCGGTGCCGCTGCCGCGCCCGGAGATCGCCAGCGTCAGCCCCTTGAGCCGCGCCATGCGTTCGGCGAGCGGCATCTTCTCGGTGAGGCCGATCTTCTCGGCGGCCTTGACACTGATCACCGCGTCGCTGGCGTACTGCACCATCAGCGGCGCGAAGGCCTTGATCTTCTGCCCCTTCGATGCGGCGAGGATGATGTCGCTCATCACCAGACCGCAGACGTCGACGCTGCCGCCGAGGGTGGCGGCCATCGCGTTGGTGCCGCCGCCGGTGTTGACGAAAGTGACGTCGAGACCCTCGGCGTCCAGGAAGCCGGCCGCCTTGGCGGTGAGGAGCGGCAGGTAGGCGAAGGTGAAGCCGCCGATGCCCACGGTGAGCGGTAATGCCCCGGCCGCAGCAGCACGTTGCGGGCCGAGCCCGGCCAGGGCGGTCAGCGCCAGGGATCCCGCCCCCCATCGGCCGAAGGTTCGCAAGGCGTCGCGTCTGTCCATCACTCTTCCTCCCAGGGTTCCACCCGCGTTCCGTCGCGGTGTGTTCATCTCCATCGAAAGATCCGGTGTTCGAGCCGCCCCAGCCCTTCGTTGAGAGCTGCGGTCACGACCATCAGGGCGAAGAGCGCGGCGAAGACCCCCGCCGTATCGAGCTGGCCGGCGGCGTTCTGGGTGAGGAAGCCGATGCCGGCATTGGAGGCCATCATCTCGGCCGCCACCGCGCCGACGAAGCCGTAGGGCAGGCCGAGCTTCAGGCCGGAGAAGACCCAGGGCAGCGCCGAGGGAAAGGTCACGCGCCGATGCACCGTGAACCGCCCGGCGCCCATGATCCGGAGCGCGTCGACCATCTTGCGGTCCGCTTGGGCGATGCCGCCGATCGTGCTGAAGAGCACCAGGAAGAAGACGCTCACCGCCGCGAGGACGATCTTCGGCGCCAGGCCGATGCCGAACCACATGATGAACAACGGCGCCAACGCCACTTTCGGCACACCGTAGACGGCGGTGAGGAACGGATCGACCGTCCGCCGCAGGATGTCGCTCGAGCCGATGACGAAAGCGGCGAGAATGCCGAAGGCGGCGCCGAAGACGAAGCCGGTGGCGGTCTCCTTGAAGGTCACCAGGAGGTGATACTGGAGCGCGCCCGACCGGGTCCATTTCACCAGGGTCGCCCCGATCGCCGATGGGCTCGACACCCAGAATGGGTCGAGGAGCGGCCCCGAGGCGAGTTGCCAGGTCCCGAGGAAGGCGACGAGGAACAGCGCTCGATAGAACCAGACCGCGTCGAGGCGCCGAAGTTTCCCGGCGAACGCGGAAGGCGGTGTCGTCGGTCCGTCGCTCATGGGGTTTTCTCCGCTCCGCCGATCTCGATCGCGCTCCACAGGCGCCGGTAGTGGTCCTCGAACCCCGGGGCGAAGCGGGCCTCGTGTACCTCGCGCGGCCGGCCGATCGCGATCGCCTCGTCGAGCTTGATGCGCGACGGGCGGTGCGACAGCACGATCACCCGATCGGCGAGAGTGATCGCCTCGACGATGTCGTGGGTGACGAAGACCACCGTCTTGCCGGTGGCGTTCCACAGCCGCATCAGATCCGCCTGGAGCACGACCTTGAGCTGGGCGTCGAGCGGCCCGAAGGGCTCGTCCATCAACAGCGTCGGCGGGTCGTAGATCAGGGTCCGCGCCAACATGGCGCGCTTGCGCATGCCGCCGGAGAGCTGGTTGGGGTGATGGTGTTCGAAGCCGCCGAGGCCGACGTCGGCGAGCATCCGACGCACCCGCTCGCGCCGCTCGGCCTTGGGGATGCCACGGATCTCGAGCGGCACCGCGACGTTGTCCTCGACCGTCAGCCACGGCATCAGGCTGTCGTGCTGCGTCAGGTAACCGATCTCGGAATTGACGCCGGTGATCGGATGGCCGTGGCAGGCGACCGTGCCCGACGTCGGTGTGTCGAGCCCGGCCATGAGATTGAGGACCGTCGACTTGCCGCTGCCGCTCGGCCCGACGATCGCCAGGAACTCGCCCTTGCGCACCTCGAGATCGAAGTCGCGGAGCACTTCGAACTGCCCTTTGCGCGACGCGAACACCTTTCCGACCTTGCGGAATTCGATGTCGAGCGCCGCCCTCGCCGGACCGAAGTCTCGGCGCGTGGACCCAGGATTTTCCATGATGCGGCCCTCCCTCGGGCACTCGGGCGTCGATCGCCTCTCTCGGGCGGGCCGGCACGACCGTCGGTGGCGCCGGCCCACAGGTCGTCAGGCGGTGAAGCGCGCCGAGGCGCGCATCGCCAGTTCGCCGGAGGGGCCTCGAGCCCAGAGATCGAGTGCGGCGGCATCCCCCTCGACGGATTTCGCCTCGAGCGTGAATGGCGCCGAGCCGAACAGCGGATGGACGCCGCGGAACTCGAAGCGCTCGAGCGCCGCGTCCGGTCGGATCGATGCGGCGAAGTTCTGCAGGAGCGTCGCGGTCAGCGGCCCGTGCACCACCAGATCGGGGTAGTGCTCCTCGTTCCGGGCATAGGCCTGGTCGTAGTGGATGCGGTGACCGTTGTAGGTGAGCGCCGAATAGCGGAAGAGCAACGTCGTGTCGGGGACGATCACTTCGTGCCATTCGGCCCCGTCCGGCGCCGGGGTGAGGGCGGGCGCCGGTCCACCGGCGAGGGCGGCCTCGCGGTAGACGATGTCCTGCTCCTCGACGATGCGCTCGATGCCGTCCGAGGTGAGGCGGTGGGTCACGGTGACGAAGACCAGCCGCCCGGCGCGACCGGACTTGGCTTCGACCTTGTCGATGGTGCTGCGCCGCCGCGCCTCGCCGCCGACGGTGAGCCGGCCGGCATGAGCGATCCGTCCACCCGCCCACATGCGGCGCGGCAGCGGCACCGGGGGCAGGAACCCGCCGCGCTTCGGATGGCCGTCGACCCCCAGTCCGCGGCGCTGCACGAAGGGGTTGAAGTAGAGCCAGTGCCAGCCCGGCGGCAGCGCCTCGCCCGACTGCGGCGCCCGCTCGAGATCGAGCGCCGCCGCCAGGGCGGCGACGCGTTCGGGGTCGATGAAGTCTTCGACCACCTCCTCGCGCCCGACCCAATCCTGCCAGTTCGGCTCGGCAGCGCTGCTGCCGGCGTCGGAGTTCTCGCTCATCGTCTCGTTCCGTTCCGTCCTAGTAGATGACCTGGGCGTCGACGAGCGCGTCGCGCTCGGCCTTGCCGAGCCCGAGCAACTCGCCGAACACGTGGTCCTCGTCCTCGCCGAGCCGTGGCGTGCCACGATCGAGCCCGGTCTGCGAGCGCGAGAACCGCACCGGCACCGACAGCGCGGCGCGCCGGTTCCCCTCGAGATCGTCGACGTCGATCACCATGCCGCGCTCCCTGAGGTGGCCATCGTGGACGACGTCGTGGATGGTGGCCGAGACGTGGGCGGCGACGCCCGCCGCCTGGAGTTCGGCCGCCGCCGCGTCCGCATCCCGGGTCGCCGCCCAGCGCTCGATTTCGACGTCGAGCACGTCGCGACGGGCATGGCGGTCGGCCTCGCTGCGGAAGCGCGGGTCGGCGGCGAGATCCGGTCGGCCGATGACGCGGGCGAAGGCCTGCCATGCCGCATCGGAGTGGACGGCGATGGTCAGCCAGCGGTCCCTGTCGCGGGAATGGTAGACCCCGTGGGGTGCCATCCGCGGATGCTCGTTGCCGAGACGATGGGGCTCGCCACCGGCGGCGGCGAGGAGCATCGCCTCGCCGTTCAGCGAGGCCGCAACTTCGCGCGCGCTGACGTCGACGTGACCGCCTTCGCCGGTCCGGCGCAGATGCTGGACGGCTGCGAGCGTCGCCATGGCGGCGTTCATCCCGACCGAGTGATCCATGACGTGGCGCATCTCCACCGGCGGACCATCGACATAACCGGTGAGCCACCCGAGCGCGCCCCAGGCCCCGAACAGCGGCGCATAGCCGGCGAAATGGGCGTCGGGACCGGTCTGCCCGGAAGAGGAGACCGAGGTCATCACCAGGTTCGGCCTGATCGCCGAGAGGTCCTTCCAACCGAGACCGAGGCGATCCATGACGCCCGGACGGAAGCTCTCGCAGGCGACGTCGCTCACCGCCACCAGCCGCTTGGCCAGTTCGACGCCGCGACGATCCTTGAGGTTGAGGCGGATCGACAGCTTGTTCGAGGCGACCTGATCGAAGCTCGCCGGTCCCATCCGTCCGTAGACCGCATGCGGTTTGCGAAAGATGTCGGGGCGGAGCGCGCTCTCGATCTTGATGCACTCGGCGCCCAACTGCGACAGCATGTGTGTGCAGAAGGGACCGGCGGCGTGCACCGTGAAGTCGGCGATCCTCAGTCCAGCGAGCGGCTTCATCTTGCCTCCACGGCCTGTTTCTGTGTCGTCCCGATCGGTGCGGTGATCCGGTCCTGGCTCTCGCCGAGACGGGGCGGCCCGGCCCTGAGGCGGAGGGGCGCATCGCCGACGTGGAACGGGGCGACCAGCGTCTGACAGGGTCCGAAGCCCGGAATCTCGACCGTCTGGAAGAGCCCTCGCGCCCGCTCGTGTTCCCCGGCGACCACGTCGGCAGGGCTTGCGTATTTCGCCATCGGCACGCCCAGCCGCTGGGCTCGGGTGACGAGGTCCGCCGTCGTGTGGGTCCGCGCCCAGGCGCGGATCTCGGCATTGATCTCGGCACCGCGTCGGCTGCGCTCCAGCGGATCGGCGAGCCGCGGATCGAGCGCCCAGGTGGGGCGTTCCATCAGATCCACCAATCCCCGCCACTGCCGCTCTTCGAGCGTCAGCAGCTCGACATAACCGTCGGCGCATTCGAGGACGCCGCCGTATTTGAACGAACGGGTGACCCGATGTTCGAGCGATCCGTCGCCGTAGCGCTGCACGGCGAAGGCCCCGACCGCCAGGGTCGCATCCTGGATCGAGACGTCGACGCCCTGTCCTTCGACCCGCCGCCCCGCAGCACCCCCGCCATCGGCGAGAAGCGCCGCCAGCGCCCCGAGGGCGGCGACGATACCACCCTGCATCTCGGCGAAGTGGCCGTGGATCTTGAGCGGCGGCCGGTCGGGGAAGAGTTCCGCCGAGAGGCCGTTGGGCAGGAGATAGCCTTCACCGGCGGCGTGGATCAGGTTGATCTCTTCCCCGTCCCAATGCGCCTTGGACCCCACGGCGCCGAAGGGCAGCACCGAGACCGAGACGAGTCGGGGGTGACGGACCCGTAGGTCGTGGTCGTCGAGACCCAGGCGACCGCGCTCGTCGAGCGGCAGGTCGCAGAGGAAAACGTCAGCGGTCGAGAGCAGCGCCTCGAAGTCGGCACGGCCCTCGGCGTCGGCGAGGTCGCAGACGACGCTGCCCTTGCCGGCCGCCAGATAGGAGAAGAGCGCGCCGACCTCCGCGGTCCCCGGCAGGAACGGCGGCTCCCGCCTGAGGGGCGTGCCACCCGGCGGCTCCACCAGCAGCGTTTCGGCGCCGAGGGTGGCGAGGAGGCGGCCCGCATAGGCCGCCCCCACACCACGCGACAGTTCCACGACGTTCAGGCCTGCCAGCGGCAGCCCGACGGTGCTTCGAGCCATGACGACCTCGTCAGCGGACGGTGGGCAGGTCGAGGTCGCACTGAGCGCCGTCGAAGAACACGCGATTGTTCACGTTTCGAGACGGCAACAGCACCGTGGCGAGGCCGGGCGTGGTGATCTCGCCGCGCTGGTTCTCGCCCCAGATCTCCAGGTCGACCAGGGCGAAGCCGTCCTTGACGTACTTGCGCGCCACGCGGCCCTTGCACCAGGTCGAGTCGCCCATGGTGTTGAAGCGGCGCATCTCTGTACGCACCCGCTTGAGGAAGGCGGCGTCACCCATCCAGTTGGTGACGAGGCTCGCCATCCAGGAGGACCGCTGCGGGCCGTAGTCGTAGGTGCCGGGGACGCCGACCTCCTTGGCGACCGACTCGCGATGGTGGCCGATGCCGGTGTATTCGATACCGCCGCCGGCTTCCGGATTGCGGAAGAAGTGGCCTGGGTGCTTCACCGCCGCCTTCAGCACGATGCCGTGGGTGTGGCCGCGACCGCAGCCGACGAGGAAGCCCATGGTGTCCATCAGCGACAGCGGGCCGCGGACGATCGGCGGCAGCACTTCGCCCTCGGTCACGTCCTCCCAGTAGCGCACCTGATTGCCGCGGATGTTCTCGTCCTCCTTGAGGATCGCCTCGTCGAGCGCCGCGAACTCCTCGGGGGTGTATTCGTGAGTGGTGATGTCCTTGTACTTGCCGGCGTCGCGGGCCGCCTTGCGTTCGTGGCGGGTGCAGGTGCCGAGTGCCCGGGCGACGAGTTCGCCGCGCTGATTGGCATAGGTCGCCTCGACGTACTGCAGCACCAGACGGCCGGAGAACTTGCTCTCCTTCTCCTCGACGCCGACGACGCGTTCGATCGCGGTGATGCGGTCGCCCGGACGGATGTGGCGGAAGAGCTCCCAGTCGTTGCCGGCGTAGAAGCCGTGCACGCCCGGCAGGCCCCAGCGGGTCCGGCCGATCCAGCCGAAGGCCATCGGGAACATCGGATGGGCGACCACCGACCCCTGCCGGCTCTGCCGGCCGTGTTCGGCGTCGCGATAGAGCGGGTTGAGGTCGCCGATGCCGTTGCAGAAGTTGCGGATGGTGTCGAGGCTGGCGTCCTGCAGATAGGGCCCTTCCGGGCGCAGATGCAGGCCGATCATCGACCGCGCTTCGGCGACCGCCTCGTCGGTGATCTTGCCTTCGGCCGGCGCGCTTCCGACGTCGCCTTCGGTGACTGCGTTCATTTCGTTCTCCAGTTTGCCTTTTCGAGGGTTCAGAATTCGGAGGAGGAGGCGCGCGCCAGGGCCACGGCGGCCAGCGGCGGCAGATCCTCGAGACTTCGGGCGACGTGCACGCCGGCGGCGGTCAGCGCCTCGACCTTCGCCGCCCAGGTCTCGGCGTGGGAGCCGATCAACGCGGCGGCATGGCCCATTTTCTTGCCGGCAGGTGCGGTCCGCCCGACGAGCAGGGCGACGACGGGCTTGGCGTCGGCGCGGCGGGCATAGTCGGCGAGGGCGTATTCCTCGGTGCCGCCGATCTCGCCGAGATAGACGAGGACGCGGGTGTCGGGGTCGTGATGGAAGAGGGTGACGGCGGTCGCCGCGTCGATGCCGCGCACCGGATCGCCGCCGATGCCGAGGACGCTGGTCTGGCCGAGCCCGGCGGCGGTCAGGCGATGGCAGGCCTCGTAGGACAACGAGCCGCTGCGCGAGATGACGCCGAGCGGCCCCGGGGAAAAGCAGAACGACGGCATGAAACCGAGCTTCGCCTTGCCCGGCGAGATCAGGCCCGGGGAGTTCGGGCCGACGAGGTCCGAGCCGTGGGCGAGTGCCGCCGCGCGCATTTCCATGGCGTCGAGCACCGGCAGGCCGTCACCCGGATAGGCGACGAGCGGACAGCCGGCCTCGATCGTCTCGACCACGGCATCGAGCGCGACGGTGGCCGGAACGTAGACCAGCGCCGCGTTGGCGCCGGTCTCGCGCAGCGCATCGGCGACGCGGCCGAAGACCGGCACCCCCTCGACGACCCGACCGTCGCCGCCCGGCGCCACACCGGCCACCACACGGGTACCGGACGCGGCGAGGTCGCGGGCGGAGAAGGCGCCGAACTTGCCGGTGATGCCGACGATCACGACGCGCGCGTCTTCGTGGAGGAGGATGCTCATGCGGCGATCTCCGTCCGCGAGACGATGTCGGCGACCGCCCGTTCGAGCGAGGTATGATTGGCGTAACCGGCGTCCCGCAGGATCTCGGTGGCCTTGTCGCTGCTGGTTCCGGCGAGGCGCAGCGCCACCGGTTTCCCCGACGTCCTGCGTGCCAGCACGTCGACCAATGTGCGGGCGACGCGATCGGTGTGGAGACCGCCGCCGAACATGCTGACGAGGATGCCCTGCACCCCCGGCGCCCGATCGAGGAGATCGAAGGCGAGGTCGAATCCGGCCGGTGTCGGATTGCCGCTGACGTCGAGGAAACAGGCCGGCGACGATCCCGCCGCATCGATGGCGTCCATCGCCGCCATGGTCATGCCGGCGCCGCCGGAGACCAGCCCGACCCGCCCCTCGAGCCAGACCAGCATGAGATTGCCGTCGGAGCAGCGGCGGATGTCCTCGTCCGCCGCCTCGCGTTCGGTGGCGATCGCCTCCGCGGTGCGAGATCGACGGAACGCTGCGGCCTCGTCGAGGACCACCTTGGCATCGGCGGCGACCAGCGATCCGTCCTTGCGGACGACCAGCGGATTGACCTCGACGGTCAGGCATTCGTTGTCGACGGCGACCTGCAACAGGCGCCGCGCCAGACCGACGACCTTCTCGCGGATCTTCGCGTCCGGCTCGACCGCTTCGAGGATCCGGCGGAAGCGATGTCCCTGGAAGTTCCGGGGCAGCCCGAAGGCATAGGCCGTCGGTGCCGGCCCCTGTTCGATGTCGACGCCGCCCCGCGGCGAGTAGAGAACGGTCATGCCGCCGACCCGGCCGTCGACGATCACCGCCAGATACAGCTCGCGATCGATGTCGAGCCAACTCTCGACCAGAATCGACTTCGGACGCTCGCCACCGAACTCCGTCGACATGATCATGCAGAATGCATTATCGAGTTGGGCAAGATCTTCGCACTTCAGCACACCTCCGGATTTGCCCCGGCCACCGGCGCTCACTTGAGCCTTGGCGGCGACCGGATACGCGATCGGACGAACAGCGAGTTCCTCACGGCTCGACGCTTCAAAGCTCTGAGGAACGGGGATACGCGCTTCGCGGAGAAGGGCTTTCCCTCGGGCTTCGGTCAACAACATAGATGCATAATGCATTCTTTAAGTTCGATGTCAACGGTCATTCGTGAATTCGGCGGGAGGGGAGGGCGGGGTCGCCGTCATGGCATGCGGTGCGCCTCGATGTACATCGATCGCACGGTCCGCGAAATGCCGCATCCGCGCGGCCGAGCCGAGATCCTCGGGCATTCTGGTCGGCGATTCCGAGGAATTTGCTTGATTCAGCAGAGAATTCTTCACACATCGCGGTCGAATTGGGAGTTCACCCGTCATGCTGATCGGCATGTCTCGATCTGGGGGCGATCACGTTCGACAGTGGTACGGCCTACGCGGCAGACGCCGGCCCGAGGTGCCGACCGACAACCGTCGGCGCCCGATTGACACTCCGTAGATCGATAATGCATTTTATATAGACAATCGTCAGTGCTGTTCGATCGCGAGGTCGGGCGGCGCGAAGCGGCCAATCGCTCTCCTTGGACCGGAGTTCACATGAATCGGCAGATCCTCGCCGGGAAGACCGTGCTCGAAATCGGCACCATGCTGGCGGCCCCCTTCGCGGCGCACATCCTCGCGCGTCTCGGGGCGAGCGTGATCAAACTCGAATCGCCGATCGGCGATCCGACCCGCAGCCTGGTGAGGGGGGGTCCGAGCGGCACCTACATCGCCTACAGCCACGGCAAGAAGAGCCTCTGCGTCGATCTCGGTTCACCCGAGGGCGGCGACGTCCTGCGGCGGCTGCTGCCGACCGTCGACATCGTCCTCCACAACCTCGCGCCGGCATCGGCCCGACGCCTCGGCCTGACCTATGAGGAATGTGCGCGGCTCAACCCGGACGTCGTCTATTGCCACATCCGCGGCTACAACGAGGGTCCCCAGGCGGACGATCTCGCCTCCAATCCCATCGCCGAGGCGGCGACCGGGGTGATGGACGCACACCGTGTCGACGGGCGCCCGACCCGTCTAGGCCCCTCCTATCACGACCAGTTCGCCGGCTGTTATGCGGTCATCGGCATTCTCACCGCCCTGATGGAGCCGTCCCGCGGCGCCGCGAACCGCAAGATCGAAGTCGGCCTCTACGAGACCGGTCTGCATGTCGGCGCGCGCGACTACGCCGGTGTCC
This sequence comes from uncultured Alphaproteobacteria bacterium, assembly GCA_937864925.1. GTDB lineage: Bacteria > Pseudomonadota > Alphaproteobacteria > Rhizobiales > Ancalomicrobiaceae > CALBKH01. The sequence goes on from CALMFH010000153.1 coordinate 68,885, forward strand.
AGCTCAAGCTGCATCTCACCGGCAAGCCGGATCCCGAACCCTCGGGCGAGTTCAGCATGCCCGGCTACGGCGCATACGAGACCGCCGACGGGCGATGGATCTATCTCGTCATGTTGACCGATCGCCATTGGGCCGACTTCTGGCGCGCCCTCGGACGCGATGTCGATCCCCAACTCGCGACCTTGCGCCAACGCAAGAAGGCCCGTTCCGGCGTCGAACAGTTGGTACGCGGTGCGGTGCACGCCTACGGATACGACGAACTCGCCGCCGTCCTCGGCGCGGCGCGCTTCGGCTTCACCGAAGTCCTTCCCATGGAGCGGGTGCTCGGCGCTCCTCAGGCTCGACACGGCGCCAAGGTGGCGCGTCTCACCTTCCAGGGCCTGCCGTTCGACATCCCGGATCTCCCCTTCGAAGAACCCGGCCCGGACGCCCCCGAGTGCCCACCGCCGCTCCTCGGCGAACACACGCTCGAGGTGCTTGAAGCTCTCGCCTTCGACGAAGCCGATCGTCGGCGGCTGATGGCGAGCGGGGTCGCGATCGTCCCCGATCCGGCGAAGCCGGTCTGGGCGCCCGAACGTCGCCAGCGGTGACGAGATCCGAAGCCGGTCGGTGGATGCGAGAGCAGTGCATCTTCCGACCGACCGGTGTTCGGCGGTCGCTCACTGCAGATAGGCTCGAAACCGCTTCAACGCGAAGCCGAACAGCACCGCGCCGATCGCCGCGAGCGCGACGAACTGCGGCCAGACGATGTCGAGGCCGGCGCCGCGGTAGAGGATCGCCTGGGCGAGCTTGACGAAATGGGTGTTGGGGGCGGCGAGCATCAGGGTCTGGATGAATTCCGGCATGCTCTCGCGCGGCGTCGTCGAGCCGGAGAGCACCTGCAGCGGCAGCAGCACCAGCATCAGCAGCAGCCCGAACTGCGGCATCGATCCCGCCACGGTGGCGAGGAAGATCCCCATCGAGGTGGTGGCGAAGAGATGCAGCGTCACTCCGAGGAGGAAGAGGGCCACCGATCCCTCGATCGGTATGGCCAGGGCGCCGCGCACCACGAAGGTGAGCGAGAAGGCCGAGGCCAGCAGAACCACGGCTCCCATCGACCAGATCTTGGCGACCATGATCTCGCCCGGGGTCACCGGCATCACCAGGAGATGCTCGATGGTGCCGTGTTCGCGCTCGCGGATCAGCGCCGTGCCGGTGAGGATGATCGACAGCATGGTGACGGCGTTGATCACCTCCATCACCGCGGCGAAGCGTGCCGGGTCGAGGTTTGGGTTGAACCGCGCCCGTTCGACCAGTTCGACCGGCAGGCGGGTCGGAGCGCGGCGGTGGGCGAGGAATTCCGAGACCTCGCCGGCGACGATCGCCTGGACGTGACCGCTGCCGGTGAAGGCCTGCGACATCCGCGTCGCGTCGACGTCGAGGCGCAGCGCCGGGGTGCGGCCGGCGAGGACGTCGCGTTGGAAGTCGGGCGGGACCCACAGCGTGAAGGTGTCGAGGCCGAGATCCATGCGCCGGTCGGCCTCGCCCGGTCGGATGCGCACCGGCCGGGCGAAGGAGGGCGGGGTGAAGGCGCCGACGATGCGCTCCGACAGCGGCGAGTGGTCCTCGTCGACGGTGGCGATCGCCGCGTTGGCGATCATCTCGGGCATCGCCGTCGCGGCGGTGTAGATCGACACGGTGAAGGCGAAGATGATCAGCACCAGCAGGATGGGATCGCGGGCGAGACCGCGCAGCTCCTTGATGCCGAGATCGAAGACCTTGGAGAGCTTCATGTCTCAGGCCTCCTGCTTCTTCGACAAGAGCGCGGCGACGGCGACCAGCACCGGCCCGGCGAGCGCCAGCGGCACGAAGGCCGGCCACAGATCGATGAAGTCGAGCCCCTTGGAGAAGGTGCCGCGCGAGATGGTGATGAAGTGGGCGGTCGGATAGATCCGGCCGATGATCGCCCCGGCGCCGCTGAGCGAGGAGACCGGATCGATCATGCCGGAGAACTGCACCGCCGGCAGCAGGGTGAGGATGGCGGTGCCGAACAGCGCCGCGATCTGGCTGCGCATGAAGGTGGCGATGAGGAGCCCGAGCGCCGTGGCGGCGATCACGTAGAGGAGGGCGCCGGTGGCGAAGGCGATCGCACTACCGGTGAAGGGCACGCGGAAGACGAAGACGGCGAGCGCGGTGAGCAGCACGAAGTTGACCATGGCCAGGGCGACGTAGGGCAGCTGCTTGCCGAGGAGGAACTCGAGCCGGCCGAGCGGCGTGACGTAGAGATTGACGATCGAGCCGAGTTCCTTCTCTCGCACCACGCTCATCGCCGCGAGCATCGCCGGGATCATCAGGAGCAACATCGGTATCACCGCCGGCACCATGGCCAACAGGCTCTCGATGCGCGGGTTGTAGCGGAAGCGGGTCTCGAGGACGTGGCTCGCCGGCGGCGCGTTCTTGCCGAGGCCGACCCGTGCCCGCTCGCTCAGCCAATACAGGTGCATGCCCTGGACGTAACCGGCGATGGTCTCGGCCCGCATCGGCATGGCGCCGTCGATCCAGGCGGCGATCTCCACCGGCCGGCCGCGATCGAGGTCGCGGCCGAAACCGGGCGGGATCTCGAGCGCCAGGCCGAGTTCGCCGGCGCGCATGCGCCGATCGAGATCGGAATGATCGACGATCGCCGGCCGCTCGACGAAGTAGCGTGAGCCGGCGATCTCCTCGACATAGGCGCGGCTCGTCGTCGTCCGGTCGAGGTCGAGCACGGCGAAGGTCAGTCCCTCGACGTCCATGTTGATGCCGTAGCCGATCACCACCATCAGGACGAGGCTGCCGATCAACGCCAGGGTGGCACGGATCGGATCGCTGCGGATCTCCAGCGCCTCGCGCCGCGAGCAGGCGAGCATCCGCCGCGGGTCGAAACCGCGCCGCGCCGCCGCGACCGGCTCGCCGGCCACCTCGGCGGCGGCTAGCGACGCGACGGATCCACTGGTCTCGACCGCCCGCGCCTCACGCAGGAGATCGATGAAGGCCGCCTCGAGCGTCGCCACGCCGCGCGCCTCGACGATGCGGCGCGGTGCATCGCTGACCAGTACCCGGCCGGCGTGCATCAGCGAGATGCGGTCGCACCGCTCCGCCTCGTTCATGAAATGGGTCGAGACGAAGATGGTGACGCCGTCGCCGCGGGAGAGATCGATCAGGATCTGCCATAGCGCGTCGCGGGCGATCGGATCGACGCCGGAGGTCGGCTCGTCGAGGATCAGGATGTCGGGTTCGTGGACCAGCGCCACGGCGAGCGACAGGCGTTGGCGGATGCCCAGTGGCAGGGTCTCGGGCAGGGCGTCGAGGACGTCGGCGAGATCGAGCCGCCGCACCAGCGTGTCGATCCGCGGTGCGATCGTCTCGGCCGGCAGTTCGAACAGGCGGGCGTGGAGATCGAGGTTCTGGCGGACGGTGAGTTCGCCGTAGAGCGAGAAGCCCTGCGACATGTAGCCGACGCGGCGCCGCGCCTCGAGGTCGGCGGGGTCGAAGGCGTGGCCGAAGAGCCGCGACGAGCCGGCGCTGGCCGGCAGGAGACCGGTCAGCATCTTCATCGTCGTCGTCTTGCCGCAGCCGTTGGAGCCGAGGAAGCCGAAGATCTCGCCGCGCCGGATGCGGAAACCGACGCCGTCGACGGCGAGGAAGTCGCCGAAGCGCTTGGTCAGATCCTCGGCTTCGACCACCACGTCGCCGTCGCTCTCGCCGCGCGGCGGCACCACCACGGCGCGGTGACCCATGCGGTCCTCCTCCGGCAGCAGAGCGATGAAGGCGGCGTCGAGATCGGAGGTGCCGGTGCGGGCGAGGAGATCGGCGGGTGTCCCGGTGGCGAGCACCCGGCCGGCGTTCATCGCCACCAGATGGTCGAAGCGCGCCGCCTCCTCCATGTAGGCGGTGGCGACGACGACGCTCATCCCCGGGCGCGCCGCCCGGATGTCGTCGATCAGGTCCCAGAACTGCCGCCGCGACAGCGGGTCGACACCGGTGGTCGGCTCGTCGAGGACGAGTAGATCGGGGTCGTGGACCAGGGCGCAACACAAGCCGAGCTTCTGCTTCATGCCGCCGGAGAGCTTGCCGGCCGGCCGATCGGCGAAGGGGGCGAGGCCGGTGGCGGCGAGCAGATCGTCGATGCGGCGCCGGCGCTCGTCGACGCCGTGACCGAAGAGCCGGGCGAAATAGTCGACGTTCTCCTCGACCGACAGTGTCGCATAGAGGTTCTTGCCGAGGCCCTGCGGCATGTAGGCGATGCGCGGACAGACCTCGGCGCGATGTGCGGCCCGCGCCATGTCGCCGCCGAGCACCTCGACGCGGCCGCTCGGCACCCGGCGCGAGCCGGCGACGAGGGCGAGGAGGCTCGACTTGCCGACCCCGTCCGGCCCGATCAGACCGACCATGCATCCCGCCGGCAGATCGAGATCGACCGCATCGAGCGCGACGGTGCGACCGAAGCGCAGGGTGACGCCGACGAGACGCGCGACGACCGACGTAGGAGGGTCGAGGGCGGTCATCTGAGCAGCCCGCGGTCGAGCTCCGCCGGCCAGGGAAGCTTCGGATCGAGCCGGATGTGGGCGACGCCGGGGAGCCCGGTCTTCACCTGATCGATGTGGGCGGCGAGAAGTTCCGGCGAGATCCGCGCCTTGACCCGGAACATCAGCTTCTGCCGCTCCTTGGCGGTCTCCACCGTCTTCGGGGTGAACTGGGCGACGTCGGCGACGAAGGCCACCTCCGCCGGAACCACGTATTGCGGCGCGGCATCGAGGACGATGCGGACCTCCGCGCCGAGTGGGATGCGGCCGGCCTGTTCGGTCGGCAGGAAGACGGTCATGTAGACGTTGCCGAGATCGACGACGTCGAGGATGCGACCGCCGGCGCCGACGATCTCGCCGGGCTGGGCGATGCGGTACTGGACGCGACCGTTGCGGGGGCTGCGCAATTCGCTGTCGGCGAGTTCGATATCGATGCGGGCGAGCGTCGCCTTCGCCGCCTCCACTGCGGCCTGCGCATTGACCACCTGCGAGCGCGCCGCGCCGATCGCCGCTTCGCTCGCCGCGACCTGCGCTTCCGCCGCGGCGAAGGCGGCCCGCAGGCCGAGGGCACGGGCCCGATCGTCGTCGAGGGTCTGGAGGGAGACGCTGTTCGAGCGAGCCAACTGCTCGGTGCGAGCGAGTTTCTGCTCGGCGGCGTCGCGCTCGGCCCGACGCTGCTCGACCACGGCGGACGCCGCCTGGGTCTCGGCCCGCCGCTGGGCCAGCTGGGCCTCGGCGGTCTCGACACCGATCTCGGCGCGCTTCGACTGGGCCTCGGCCTCGCGGCGCTGGGCCGTCAGCGGATCGGTGTCCATACGCACCAGAACCTCGCCGGCGGTGACACGGTCGCCCTCGTCGACCAGGATCTCGCGGATGCGGCCGGGCGAGCGCGCCGCGATGTCGACCTCGACCGCCTCGATGCGGCCGTTGCCGGAGGCGAAGCCCTCCGTCGGCCCGCCGGGCAGCAGGCGATCGCGCAGGAGATATCCGGCAAGCGAGGCGGCGATGACGACGGCGATCACCGTCCAGCCGGTACGAGAGAGCGACGGCATCGCTTCACCTCTTTCTGCGGGGTATCGGCGGGGCGCCGACCGACCCGAGCGCGATCGGACACGGCAGCGCCTCACCGATCGTGCCTCACAATGCGCCCCCCTCCCTCCGGCTGCCATGATACAAGTCAACGACGGTTGACCAGGAACCATCCATTCTCGACGACGGGCTTCGGAGGACGACATGACCACTGGCGAACGGCGTCCCCGCGACGGGCGGGCGACGCGGGACCTCATCCTGACCGCCGCGGCGCGCCGTTTCGCCCAACGGTCCTACGAGGCGACCGGCCTGCGCGACATCGCTTGCGACGTCGGCGTCGACGTCGCCCTCGTCCATCGCGCTTACGGCTCGAAGGAGAAGCTGTTCGTCGAGGCGCTGGCCCACGCGGTCCGACCGGCCTCCGCCGTCGAGATGTTCAGCACGGAGTCCGGCGCCGATCTGGCGCGGCGGGCCTTCGAGGACGATCCCGAACGCGAGACGGTCGTCGATCCTCTGGCGCTGATGGTCCACTCGATCGCCAGTCCCGGCGCGTTGCCACTGATCCGCCGGATCGTCGCGTCGGAATTCATCGGCCCCCTGGCCGAACGGCTCGAGGCCCCGGGCGCGGCCAAGGCGACATTGATCGCGGCCTGCCTGTTCGGCATCCGTATCTTCCGCGACGTGCTCGAGGTCGAGGCGATGAACGACGACGCCCGCCCCGACCTGGAACCGCTGATCGCCGACGTGTTTTCTACCATCTTGTTCGGGCGGCCCGACCGGTCACGGTCATCCGACCCGACCAACGAATGCCCCGCCGCGTGAGACGTGGCCGGGCAATCTGCGGGTGCCGAGGGGCATCATCGACAGGCAGTTGGATCATCCACGCGAACGCGGAAATACGAAGCAAGGTAAAAATTTGACGCATCTATTCGGCGGCTCGAAAAATACTCAGAAGAAATAGTGGCAAATATGAATTGTCATATATATCCGATGATATATTAAGAAGCATGGCTTATTGAAGCGCTGAAATGGCGTCTCATCCATTTGAGAACTCCGGATTTGTTCAGAAGCGCGTCGATAGCGAGGTTTTATTGGGGGGGGATGTGGTTCACACGGATCGACTGGTCGAGATCGTTGCCGAACATGGGTTGTCTGAGATCAGGACGTGGATCTCCTCCGGCACCTCGGCGGCAATCTTGGCGCAGGTGATCGCGACAGCGAGCAATCGCAACTCGGCCTCCGGGTACCGATGCCGACCGTCGACCGTCGACCGCCACCGCCGCGTTCGGGAATTCGGTCGAGAGTCGAATCGCGTCTCACTTGGCGGCCCTTGGATTTGTGTGTGGTGGAGGCGACGACGTCGGTCTTCGCCTCGCCGGGCAGATTGGCGAGATTGGCGTGGAGGTCGCCGTCGCGACCCATCGGCAGCGGATTCGTGGGTTCCAGCATCTGCTCTCGCGTGTCTCGTGCCAGGTCGAAGGGGGATCGGCTGACGGCGGCCCGTGTCTCCGCCGCCGCGACCGCTTGGGCCCACTTCGGAACCGACCGAAGGTCGGTGCTCCTGCACCACCCCGAGGGACGTCACCCGAGCGAGGTGATGAAAGAATATCTCTGTTTCGTTGGTCAGTGACCATTGTACGGAGTTCATGTTCTGTGGTGTCGGCGAGAACACCTTCTTGATCGATCGCTCGGACCTGCTCGCACGACGTTTCGATCGAGTGACGGCCTCTACGGCCGGCGGGTGATCGACCTCCTCGCCGAAGGTGCGGGGTGAGCGACGGCAGCGGGCCGCCCCCGCCCTTGACATCCCCCTCTTCCCGCGCGATCCCCTCCGCCGACCCCATCTCCCACGGCGAGGCCCTCCCATGACCCGCGACGAAGTGCTCGACGTCTTCAAGTCCTGTGGCGCGCTTCTCACCGGCCACTTCATTCTCTCCTCCGGCCTGCGCTCGCCGGTCTTCATCCAGAAGGCCCGCGTCTTCCAGTATCCGGCGAAGACCGAGATCGTCTGCAAAGCGCTCGCCGAGAGGATCCGCGCCGCCAACCTCGGGCCGCTCGATGCGGTCGTCGGCCCGGCGATGGGCGGCATCATCCCGGCCTACGAGACGGCCCGCCATCTCGGCGTCCCCGCGGTGTGGACCGAGCGCGAGGGCGGCGAGATGCGCCTGCGCCGGTTCGAACTGGCGAAGGGCGCCCGCGTCGTCATCGTCGAGGACATCGTCACCACCGGCCTCTCCTCGCGCGAGACGGTCAAAGCGTTGACCGACATCGGCGCCGAGGTGGTGGCCGTCGCCTGCCTGATCGACCGCTCCGGGGCCAAGGCCGATTGCGGTGTGCCGCTGGTGGCGCTCGCCGAATACGAGGTCCCGGCCTATCCCGCCGACGCCCTGCCGCCGGAGTTGGCGGCGATCCCCCCGGTCAAGCCCGGCAGCCGCAACATCTGATCCCGAGTTCACGAAGTTTCGACCTGTTCGAAACTCCGTGAACGAAGGCGAGCCCGAACGGGCGTCGGCCGGTCGGGCCGTAACGTTCATGAAATTCGGACGAGTCCGAATTTCATGAACCCGGTATGAGGCGTGGGGCGAGCCCGATTCGGCGGCCCCGATCCGCGCACGCCGACTTGTTCCTGCCCCGGCGAGCCCTTATGTCTCGGTCTCCCGCGCGCCTCGCGCGTGAAATCGCTCGTTTTTCCGAGGACCCCGCCGATGGCGACCGCTCCGTCCGACACCAAGCTCCGCCTCGGCGTCAACATCGATCATGTCGCCACCATCCGTAACGCCCGCGGCGGTCGCAAGCCCGATCCGGTGCGCGCCGCCCATCTCGCCGCCCATGCCGGCGCCGACGGCATCACCGCCCATCTGCGCGAGGACCGCCGCCACATCCGCGACGAGGACATCCGCCGGCTGATGGAGGAGATCCATCTGCCGTTGAACCTCGAGATGGCGGCGACCGAGGAGATGCTGGAGATCGCGCTGCGCCACCGTCCGCACGCCGCCTGCATCGTGCCGGAGCGCCGCGCCGAGCGCACCACCGAGGGCGGCCTCGACGTTCTCGGTGGCCATTCCCATCTCGCTCCGGTGGTCGGTCGGCTGGTCGACGCCGGGGTGCGGGTGTCGCTGTTCATCGAGCCCGATCCGGCGCAACTCGACGCCGCCCGCGCCCTCGGCGCCCCGGTCGTCGAACTGCACACCGGCCGTTACTGCGATCTCTTCGATGCCGGGGAAGAACGTCTCGCCGGTATCGAGCTGCAGCGCCTGCGCGCCGCCGCCCGTCACGGCGCCGAGATCGGCCTCGAGATCCATGCCGGCCACGGCCTCGCCTATGAGAGCGTCGGCCACGTTGCCGCGATCCACGAAGTGCGCGAACTCAACATCGGCCATTTCCTCGTCGGCGAGGCGATCTTCGTCGGCCTCGAAGCGTCGATCCGCGAGATGCGCCGGCTGATGGACGACGCGCGGCCGCGTTGATACGAAATTCGAACGATCCATTCGGATTTCGTGGTTCGTCCGCCGAAATCGCCCGATCCGCAAGTCATGATTTCGGTGGGTGGATCCGGCATCGCGGAAGCGATCTGTCGGATCCCGCACGAGGGGAGGGCGAGATGATCGTCGGTATCGGCTCCGACCTGATCGACATCCGACGGGTGGAGAAGACGCTCGACCGGTTCGGCGAGCGCTTCACCCATCGCTGCTTCACCGAGGTGGAACGGGAGAAATCCGATTGCCGCGCGAACCGCGCCGCCTCCTACGCCAAGCGTTTCGCCGCCAAGGAGGCCTGCGCCAAGGCACTCGGCTCGGGCATCGCCATGGGTGTCGCCTGGCGCGACCTCGGCGTCGTCAACGAGCCCTCGGGCAAGCCGACCATGGTGCTCACCGGCTGGGCCGAGAAGCGTCTCGCCGCCCTCACTCCGCCCGGTTTCATCGCCAGGATCGATCTCACCATCACCGACGATTTCCCTCTCGCCCAGGCCTTCGTCGTCATCTCCGCCTGGCCGGCGGACTGGCCGACGCGCTGAAGCACGGCTCGTCCCGGCCGGTTCGGCGACGGTGGGACCGATCGAGACCGAGGAGACGACCCGCGCGATGAACGAGATTTCCGTCCCTAAGAAGACCGCCGGGAGCCTCGGCGAAACCGTCCGGGTGGTGATCGAGGCGCTGCTCATCGCCTTCGTCGTCCGCACCTTCCTGTTCCAGCCGTTCAACATCCCGTCCGGGTCGATGAAGTCGACGCTGCTGGTCGGCGACTATCTCTTCGTCTCGAAGTTCAGCTACGGCTGGTCGAAATATTCCCTGCCCTGGGCGATGATCCCCTTCTCCGGCCGGATCTTCGGCTCGGAACCGGCGCGCGGCGACGTCGTCGTCTTCCGTGCCCCCCACACGACCATCGACGAGCCGCCGCTGATCAAGCGGCTGGTCGGCCTGCCCGGCGACCGCATCCGGATGCGCGCCGGCCGTCTCGTCGTCAACGGCGAAGCGGTGGCGCTGACCCCGCGCGGCCCCGGCGTCGACCACGATCCCCGCTTCGGCGATGCCCCGGTGCGGGTCTTCGACGAGACGCTGCCCGGTGGCGTCACCCACGCGGTGTTGTCGCGGACCGATCGCGGCTTTCCGGCCGAGACACCGGAATACGTCGTTCCCGCCGGTCACTACTTCATGATGGGTGACAATCGCGACAATTCGCGCGACAGCCGCTTCCTCGACGAGGTCGGCTACATCCCGGCCGAGAACCTGATCGGCAAGGCGCAGATGATCTTCTTCTCCTTCGACGAGGAGGCCTCGCCCTGGAACGTCCCGGGCTGGCCGGCGGCGATCCGTTGGGACCGGTTGTTCCGGCGCCTGTGAAACGTGGCCTTCGCGCCGCGCCATCGTTGCGAGAACGCGGCCGGCGGGGTATCACCGGCGCCGAACGACCCCCGAGGACCCGAGACGTCATGAGCGAGACCAACGAACTGAAGCGCACCAGGGACGGAATCATCGAGACCGTCAAGGTGGTCCTCCAGGCGCTGGTGCTGGCGCTCGTCGTTCGCACCTTCTTCTATCAACCGTTCAACATCCCCTCCGGGTCGATGAAGTCGACGCTGCTGGTCGGCGACTACCTCTTCGTGTCGAAGTTCAGCTACGGCTTCTCGAAGTACTCTCTGCCCTATGCGGCGATCCCGTTCTCGGGCCGTATCTTCGGCTCCGAACCCGAGCGCGGCGACGTCGCCGTGTTCAAGCTGCCGCGCGACAACGAGACCGACTACATCAAGCGGGTGATCGGCCTGCCCGGGGATCGCATCCAGGTGAAGCGCGGCGTGCTCCACATCAACGGCGAAGCGGTGAAGCTCGAGCCGCTCGAGCCCTATGTCGAGCGCGACCGTTGGGGCGCCCGCACGCGGCTGCAGGCCTTCAAGGAGACACTGCCGAACGGCGTCACCCACACCATCTTGAAGCGCGACGACGACGGGTTCCACAACAACACCCAGGAATACGTCGTACCCGCCGGCCACTATTTCATGATGGGCGACAATCGCGACAATTCCCAGGACAGCCGTTGGCTCGATCTGGTCGGTTACGTTCCGGCCGAGAACCTGATCGGCAAGGCCAAGGTGATCTTCTTCTCCATCGAGGAGGGGGCGATTCCCTGGGCCTTCTGGGCTTGGCCCTGGGAGATCCGCTGGAGCCGTCTGGCGAACCTGATATGAGCGATCGTTCCTCGACCCTCGGTGCCCTCGAGGCCCGCATCGGCCACCGCTTCGCCGATCGCGCCCTGCTGGAGCTGGCGCTGACCCACACCTCCGCCGTCGGCAATGCCGCCGAGAGCTACCAGCGGATGGAATTCCTCGGCGACCGCGTCCTGGCGCTGACCGTCGCCGGCATGGTCTATCGCGCCTATCCGCAGGCCGACGAGGGTGAACTCGCCCGCCGCCTCAACGCCTTGGTCAAGCGCGAGACCTGCGCCGAGGTCGCGCGCGACCTGAACCTCGGCGAGGTCGTTCGCCTCGGCTCGGGCGAGGCCCAGTCCGGCGGGCGCAGCAAGACGGCGATCCTCGGCGACATCGCCGAAGCGCTGATCGCCGCAATTCATCTCGACGCCGGCTTCGAGACCGCCGCCGCCTTCGTCGAACGCCATTGGCAGGAGCGGATGATCTCCGCCCGCGGGCCGTTGCGCGACGCCAAGACGACGCTGCAGGAATGGCTTCAGGGTCGCGGCCTCGCCGCACCCACCTATCGCCAGGTGTCGCGGTCGGGTCCCGACCACGACCCGCTCTTCACCATCTCTGTCGACATCGCCGGCCTGGAAGGTGCCCTCGGCACCGGCCGTTCCAAGCGCGAAGCCGAGCAGAACGCCGCCACCAGCGTGCTGGCCCGCGAAGGCCTGTGGAAGGACGCCGATGTCCGAGGATGAACCGGGCGCCGAAGGCGCGAAGGCGAAGCGGCCGAAGAAAGTGGCACCGGCCGAACCGGCCTGGACCACGCGGGCCGGCTTCGTCGCTCTGATCGGCGCCCCCAACGCCGGCAAGTCGACGCTGCTCAACCAGCTCGTCGGTACCAAGGTGTCGATCGTCACCCACAAGGTCCAGACCACCCGCGCGCTGATCCGCGGCGTCTGCATCGAGGGCGAGGCGCAGGTCATCTTCGTCGACACCCCCGGCATCTTCCGCCCGCGCCGCCGTCTCGACCGGGCGATGGTCACGACCGCCTGGGGTGGCGCCGCCGACGCCGACGTGGTGGCGCTGCTGATCGACGCCAAGAAGGGCCTCGACGAAGCGGCGCGCGGCGTCTTCGAACGGCTGAAGGACGTCCGCCGCAAGAAGATCCTGATCCTCAACAAGGTCGACCTCGTCCGCCGCGAGACCTTGCTGGCGCTCACCGCCGAGGCCAACACCCTCGCCGACTTCGATCGCACCTTCATGGTCTCGGCTCTGACCGGTGACCACGTCGCCGACGTACTGAAGTACCTCGCCGGCGAGATGCCGCCCGGCCCCTGGCTCTACCCGGAAGATCAGATCTCCGACCTGCCGATGCGCCAGCTCGCCGCCGAGATCACCCGCGAGAAGGTCTTCCTGCGTCTCCACGACGAGTTGCCCTACGAGAGTACGGTCGAGACCGAACTGTGGAAGGATCAGAAGGACGGTTCGGTCCGCATCGAACAGACGATCTACGTCGCCCGCGAGAGCCAGAAGGGCATCGTCCTCGGCAAAGGTGGCGAGACCATCAAGGCGATCTCGATGGCCGCCCGCAAGGAGCTCACCGAGATCGCCGAGAAGCCGGTCCACCTCTTCCTCTTCGTCAAGGTGCGCGAGAACTGGTCCGACGACCCCGAGCGCTACCGCGAGATGGGGCTCGAATTCCCCAAGGGATGAGGGGAGGGCGATCACTCGTCCGGCCGACCGCGGATTCGGGCGGGTACGATGGCGCCGAGTCGTGTATGAGACGGGGTGTGGGGTCGGACCAGCCGTCGATCCGTCGGTCTCGAGCGCTCGAACCGCGAGGAAGCCCGCCATGACCACCGGTGCAGTCGCCCTGGTGCGGACCCTGGTCGATGCCGGGGTCGAGGTCTGCTTCTCCAATCCCGGCACTTCGGAAATGCACTTCGTCGCCGCCCTCGACACCACGCCGGGCCTGCGCGGCGTGCTGTGCCTGTTCGAAGGCGTGGCCACCGGCGCCGCCGACGGCTACGCCCGCATGGCCGACAAGCCGGCCGCGGCGCTCCTCCATCTCGGCTGCGGCCTCGGCAACGGCCTCGCCAATCTCCACAACGCCCGTAAGGGCAGAGTACCGGTGCTCGCCATCGTCGGCGACCACGCCACCCATCACGTCGTTCACGACGCGCAACTCCAGTCCGACATCGAGACCGTGGCGCGCAACGTCGCGCCCGACTTCGTCCGCACCTCGCGGTCGCCTGCCGAACTCTGTGGCGATGCGATCGCCGCGATCCGCGCCGCGCACGGCCGGCCCGGCCGGGTGGCGACGCTGATCCTGCCGGCCGACGTCTCGTGGAGCGAAGGTGCCACCGCCGAACCGCCACCCGAGATCACCCCGCCGCCGCACGCCGACGACGCCACCGTCGCCGGCATCGCCGCGGTGATCACCTCCGGACGCCGGGTCGCGTTGCTGCTCGGTGGTCGGGCCCTGCGCGAGCCCGGTCTCGCCGCCGCCGCCCGCATCGCCGCCGCCAGCGGGGTGCGGCTCTTCGCCGAAACCTTCCCCACCCGGCTCGAACGCGGTGCCGGCCTGCCGCCGATCGAGCGCATCGCCTATCTCGCCGAACTCGCCGCGGTGCAGCTGCGCGGCCTCGACGACCTGATCCTGGTCGATGCCAAGGATCCGGTGTCGTTCTTCGCCTATCCCGGCAAGCGCAGCCGGCTCGCCCCCGACACCTGCCGCCTGCACACGCTCGCCACCTCGGCCGAGGACGCGGTGGCGAGTCTCGAGAAGCTCGCCCGCGCACTCGGCGCGGCGGGCGCCACGGCCGCGACCGTTCCGGCCGCCCGTCCCGGCCTGCCGCGCGGCCGCAAGTTGACGGCGGAGAAGGTGTGCAAGGCGGTCGGCGCGCTCATGCCCGCCGACGCGATCCTGATCGACGAGGCGATCAGTTCCGGACTGATGCTGTCGAAGTTCACCGCCGGGGCGCCACGCCACGATCTTCTCACCCTGACCGGTGGGGCGATCGGCCAGGGATTGCCCAATGCCGTCGGCGCCGCCATCGCCTGCCCGAGGCGCCCGGTGATCGCCCTCGTCGGTGACGGCTCGGCGATGTACACCATCCAGGCGCTGTGGACGGCGGCGCGCGAGAAGCTCGACATCACGGCCATCGTCTTCGCCAACGCCGCCTATGCCGTGCTGAACATGGAACTGTCGCGGGTCGGGGCGGCGGAGGCGGGTCCCCAGGCCCGCGCTCAGTTCGATCTCGGCCGCCCGACGCTCGATTTCGCTCGCGTCGCCGAGGGCATGGGGGTTCCGGCATCCCGCGCCGCGACGCCCGACGATTTCGTCCGCGCCCTGCGCCACGCCCTGGCGACGCCCGGGCCGCATCTCGTCGAGGCGATCGTGCCGCCGGCGCTCTCGGGCGCGAAGCTGCGGCTGCTGCCGACGGTGCTCGGGTCGCTGGAGAGTCTGCCGGCGCCGTTGGCGCGTCTGTTGAAACGCAAATTGGCGCCGTGAGGCGCCTGCGCCCCGTCCGCCCTGGTGGCGGGCGGGAGGAGGTGGACCATGGACACGGTGGTTCGTTCCGACCTTCTCGTCGTCGGCGGGGGTCTCGCCGGCATCGTCACCGCACTCGAGGCGCTCCGCGCCGGCCGCTCCGTCACCCTGGTCGATCGGGACACGCCCGAGCGCTTCGGCGGTCTGGCGTTCTGGGCCTTCGGCGGCATGGCGCTCGTCGGTACGCCGTTGCAGAAGCGGCTGCGGATCCCCGACACGCCGGAGATCGCGCTCGGCGACTGGCTGCGCTTCGGCGTCCTCGACGAGGCCGATCATTGGCCGGTGCAGTGGGCGCGACACTATGTCGAACGCTCCCGCCCCGATGTCCACGACTGGCTGATCGGTCACGGCATGAAGTTCATGCCGGCGGTCAATTGGGTCGAACGCGGCCTCCAGGGCGACGGCAACAGTCTGCCGCGCTATCACATCCTGTGGGGAACGGCGCGCCACCTGATCGTCACCCTGGTCGCCGCCCTGCGCGTCGCCGATCCCGGCGGTCGCCTCACCATCCTCCATCGTCACCGCATCACCGGCCTCGACCATGCCGGCGGCGCGGTCGCCGGTGCTGTCGGCGTCGACGAGACGACCGGCGCCGAGGTGCGCTTCGCTGCCCCCGTGGTGGTGCTCGCCATGGGCGGGATCAACGGCGGCCACGACGAGGTGCGGGCCAATTGGCCGGCCGATCGGCCGATGCCGGTGGCGATGTTGAACGGCGCCCACCCCTTCGCCGACGGCCGTCTCCATCGCCACGCCGCCGCCCACCTCGGCGCCCGCCTCACCCATGTCGGCGAGATGTGGAACTACGCCGCCGGCATCCCCCATCCGCAGCCCCATTTCGACGGACACGGGCTCTCGACCATTCCCTGCAAGTCGGCGCTGTGGCTCGACCATCGCGGCCGCCGGATCGGGCCGGAACCGCTCGTCACCGGCTTCGACACCCACGATCTCTGCCGCCGGGTCGCCACCCTGGAGAAGCCCTGGACCTGGCACCTCCTCAACCGCCGCATCGCGCTGAAGGAATTCGCCGTCTCCGGCGTCGAGCACAACGAGCGGATCCGCGACCGGCAGATGCTCCCCTTCCTGTGGGAGACGCTCACCGGCAATCGCCGCCTCCTGCGGCGGATGCAGACCGAGAGCCCGGACTTCCTCACCGACGACACGCTCGCCGGACTCGCGGCGAAGATGAACGCGGCGGCCGGCACCGACGACGTGAAGCCGGAAGTCCTCCAGGCGACCGCCGACGCTTTCGATGCCAATTTCCACGGTGGAGGTCGCCTGATGAACGACGATCAGATCCGCCGCATCCTGCACGCCCGCCTCTGGGGGCCGGACCGGCTCAGAACCTGTCGGCCGGCGCCGCTGCAGAAGCCCGGCGCCGGTCCCTACATCGCCGTCCGCCTGCAACTCGTCACCCGCAAGAGCCTCGGCGGGTTGCAGACCGATCTCGCCAGCCGGGTGCTCGACGCCGAAGGCGGACCGATTCCCGGCCTCTTCGCGGTCGGCGAGGCGGCCGGTTTCGGCGGGGGAGGGGCGAGCGGTCGCCGCTCGCTCGAAGGCACATTCCTGCCCGGCTGTATCCTCACCGCGCGCGCCGTCGTCCGCGCCCTGTGATATCCGAGGCACGATGGGCCGACCGCGTCGGATCGCCATGATACGAGTGGCGCCGGCGCGGCGGCCTCGGGAGTTCGCGAGCGATGGAATGGACCGACACCGGCCTGGTTCTCGGCTCGCGCCGTCTCGGCGAGGCCGATGCGCTGGTCGAGCTGATGACCCGCGATCACGGCCGCCATCTCGGCGTGGTCAAGGGTGGCCGCTCGAAGCGGCGAGCGGCGGTGTTGCAGATCGGCAATCGCGTCGCCGCCGTCTGGTGCGCCCGCCTCGACGAGCACGTCGGCACCTGGACGATCGAACCGCTCGACGCCCGCGCCGCCGAACTGATGGCGAGCGCCGTGGCGCTCAACGGCGTCCAGACCCTCGCCGCCCACCTGCGACTGTTGCCCGAGCGCGATCCCCACCCCGAACTCTTCGAGGCGATGGCGGCGATCGTCGATCATCTCGGCGAACCGCGGCTCGCCGGCGAACTGATCGTGCGCTTCGAACTGGCGGTGATCGAGGCGCTCGGCTTCGGGCTCGACCTCGCCACCTGTGCGCTGACCGGCGCCACCGCGGATCTCGCCTGGGTCAGCCCCAGGAGCGGCCGCGCCGCCACCCGTGTCGCCGGCGCCCCCCATGCCGCCAAACTCCTGGCGCTTCCCGGCTTCCTCGCCGGCGTCGAGACGAGCGAACCGGCGACCTGGGGACGGGCGGGGATCGACGATCTCCTCGCCGGCTTCCGCCTCACCGGCCATTTCCTCGCCCGTCACGTCTGGGAGCCGCGCGGCATCGACCCGCCGGCGACGCGCGAGGGACTGGTGTCGGCACTGCGCCGCGCCCTGGTCAGCGCCGTGGATTGAAGCCGTGGCCGAAGCCGGTTCTGAGCCCGAGCCGGCGCACCTTGGCCGATCCCGGTTCGGGTCGATCCCATTCGACGTCGTCGGGGCGCTTCACCAACGGGATCAGATCCCACAGTGGCGAAGGACCTCCGCCCTCCGCCATGCCCTGACCGGCGAGCCGGTCGCGCTGCAGCTCGAGCAACTGTTCGAAGGCATCGGTCGGGATCGCCGGGCTGAACAGATAGCCCTGGTATTCGTGGCAGTTGCGCGCCTCGAGCCAAGCGAGCTGTTCCTCGGTCTCCACCCCCTCGGCGATGGTTCTGAGGCCCAGCAGATGGCACATGCCGATGATCAGTTCGGCCAGCGCCGGCCGTGTTTCCAGCGTGGCGATGAACGACCGGTCGATCTTCAGCGTATCGATCGGATGGTTCTGGATGGTGGCGAGGTTCGAATAGCCGGTGCCGAAGTCGTCGATGGCGATCGAGAAGCCGAGTTCTGTGAGCGTCCTCAATGTTTCGGTGGTGACCCGATCGTCGCCGACCAGGGTCGACTCGGTGATCTCGATCTGCATCCGTCGCGGTTCGCAGCCGGTCTCGGCGACGATCGCCACGATGTTGTCGGCGAGCCGCGGGTCGCGGAACTGCCGGGCCGACAGGTTGATCGAGACGGTGATGTCGTGCCCGGCCTCGGCCCACGCCTTCTGACGCAGCGCCGCCTCGTGGATGACCTCGGTGCCGATCCGATCGATCAGGCCGGTCTTCTCGGCGTGCGGGATGAAGGCGCCGGGCAGGATCAGACCGCGGGTGGGATGGTGCCAGCGCAACAGCGCCTCAGCCCCGATGATGCGGCCGTCCGAAATCGACAGGCGCGGCTGGTAGAAGAGCTCGAACTCGTCGCGTTCGAAGGCGCGCAGCAGGCTCGCCTCGAGCTCGAGCTGCGCCTCGACCTCCGCCTTGAGCGCGGCGTCGAAAGGCAGCACGCGGCTACGTCCCTGGTCCTTGGCGGCGTACATGGCGAGATCGGCATGGCGCATCAGCGTATCGAGATCGCGCCCGTCCTCGGGGAAACTGCACATGCCGATCGAGGCGGAGACGACCAGCCGACGCCCACCCACGGTGATCGGGGCGTCGAGTTCGGCGAGGATGCGCCGCGCCACCGCCTCGCACCGCCGGCCGTGGCGTCCGAGCGCCAGACAGACGAGGAACTCGTCGCCACCGAGTCGGGCGACGAAATCGTCCTTGCGCACCGAGCGATTGAGCCGCCGCGCCACCTCGACGAGGAGCCGGTCGCCGTGGAGATGACCGAGGGAATCGTTGATCGTCTTGAAGCGGTCGAGGTCGATGAACAGCAGCGCCAGCCGCTCCCCCGCCGCCTCGGCCGCGGCGAGCCGGCGTTCGACCTCGCTCTGCAACAGGGTGCGGTTGGGAAGCCCGGTCAGCAGGTCGTGGTGGGCGAGAAAGCGGATCTGATCCTCGGCGATCTTACGGGCGGTGACGTCGATCTCGCTGACCAGCCGTGCCGGGCGGCCGTCGACCGCGTCCGAGCAGGCCCGTGCCGAAACTTCGTGCCAGCGGGCTCCGTCGGGCGTGCTCACCCGGGTCACCATCTCGGCGTGCCCGTCGCTGTCCAGCCGCCGCAGAAAGGCCTCGCGGTCGCCGGCGTCGGCGAAGTGATCGCCGAAGATCTCGCCCTCGCGGAGAACGGCATTACGAGCGGCCCGGTTGCGATAGAGCGGTACCCCGTCGCCGTCGTAGAGCGAGATCATCACCGGGGTGTGCAACAACGCCTCGGTCGAGCGCAGCCATTCCGGCGTCTCGTGGATCTGCGCCAGCGCCTCGCACAACATCGCCATCCGCCCGTCCGGCAGACGATGGCCGGAGAAGACCACCCGGAGCGTCGTCGGTTGACCCTCCGGATAGAGCGTCCAGATCTCCGAGAACCGTGCGTCGGATCGTTCGAAGTCGGCCTGATACTGACGCAGCCGCTCGCGCACCGAGATCGACATGTCGGATGCGAGATCACGGGCGGTGAGTGCCTCGAGGCTCTCCGCCCGCCACACCGCGAGCGCTGCTGCATTCGCCTCCACCACCCGCGATCGGTCGATGTCGAACACCCAGACGGGCGTCTCAAGCCGGTTCACCACGGTCGCGAACGACGTCGCGATCCGCGCCTCGGGCGGCGACGTCTTCGGGAGGTCATCGGGCGCGTTCGTGGGCATGGGCGGACAGACAGACAGTGCTACGACCGGGTTCGGCCGCGGCGGACTCGGGCGAGAATTCCGACGGGGCTCGATGTCGACTGTCGGGATGCTTCGTTAACCGCCGGTAAACCAAGCCCTTCGGATGCCACCGGTCCCCTCGAATTCCACCGGGAGGCGAGCCTCACAACGCCGTCAGGATCAGCACCAGGATCTGAGGCGCCAGGATGCGCAGTCCCATCACCAGCGGGTAGACCGTGGCATAGGCGAGCGACTGCGCCTCCGACGAGGGCGCCATGGCGTTGGCGAAGGCGAGCGCCGGTGGGTCGGTCATCGAGCCCGAGAGCAACCCGCACAGGGTGAGGAAGTCGACACGGAAGACGATCCGCGCCACGAAGGCGGTGATCATCAGCGGCACCACGGTGATGACCGCCCCCCACAACACCCAGGCGAGGCCGTCGCCGCCGGTCAGCGTCTCGACGAAATGGGCGCCGGAGCGGAAGCCGACGACCGCCAGGAACAGCACGATGCCGAGCTCGCGCAAAGCCAGGTTGGCGACCGGCGGCATGAACCACACCAGCGGCCCGAAATGCCCGATCCGCGACAGGGTGATCGCCGCGATCAACGGTCCGCCGGCGAGCCCGAGCTTGATCGGCACGTTCGACGCGCCGAACGAGAGGTCGATCGAGCCGAGCGCGATGCCCGCCGCGATGCCGATGAACATCGGGATCGGATCGAACTCCTTCAGCCGCTGTTCCGAATTGCCGACGAAGCCGGCGACCTCTTCGAGGTCTTCACGACGGCCGACGACGTTGAGGATGTCGCCGAACTGCAGCTTCAGAGCCGGCGGCGTCACCAGTTCGACGCCGGCGCGCACCACGCGCGAGATCTTGACGTCGAAGCGGCTCTCCAGCCCGAGCGCCGCGATCGTCTGACCGAGCACGTGATCGGAGGTGACGACGATGCGCTCCCAGCTGATGTCGGTGCCCTTGGTGGTCAGCGCCTGCTCATGGAGGACGCCGATCGCCGAGGCGATCTCCATCAGCCGCTCGTGTGGGCCGACGAGATGCAGCACGTCGCCGATCTCGATCCAGGTGGTGGCATGCGGTACCCGGAGCTTGCCCTGGCGCAGCAGCCGCGAGGCGACGACGTCGCCGCGCTCCATCCCCGGCAGCTTGGAGAGCGCCAGACCGGCGAGGTCGGGATTGGTGAAGACGACGTCGAGCGTCTCGATTTCCGCCACCTCGGCCTTGCGCCGCGCCTCGAACTCCGCCGCCGCCCGCGCCGGATCGACCCGGAACACCGAGCGTACCGTCACCATGGTGATCAGGATGCCGACGATGCCGAAAGGATAGGCGACCGCATAGCCGAGGCCGGTGAGGCCGATCTCGTCGGCCGGCACCTTCAGGTCGGCGAGCACCTGTTGCGCCGCGCCGAGTGACGGCGTGTTGGTGGTCGCCCCCGACAGCACGCCGAGAACGGCGGCGAGCGGCACATCGGCGACGAGATGGATCGCCGCCGCCACCGCCGCACCGCCGATCACGATCGAGGCGGCGATCAGGTTGAGCTTCAGTCCGGACCGCTTCAACGCGGTGAAGAAGCCGGGGCCGACCTGGATGCCGATGGTGTAGACGAACAGGATCAGGCCGAACTCGCGGACGAAATCGAGCACCGCGTGGTCGAGGTCGAGACCGGCGCGATGGGCGAGATCGCCGACGAAGAGCCCGGCGAACAGCACCCCGCCGATGCCGAGGCTCGCCCCACGCATCGACACGCGCCCGAGGAAGAGCCCGAGCGTGCCGATGATGCTCAGCGCCATGACCGCCTTGGCCACCGCCGGCATCGAGGAGATGAACTGCCAGATCATCGCTTCCGGTCCCTTCGCTGCGGCGTCGCCGGCGCCGCGCGCCCGAACGATTCGCCCTGGCGACGATCATGCCCCGTCGCCCCGTGTTGCGCTGCAGCGTTTTCGACCTTCGTCGAGGGCAGGGAAAGTCGGGGGGATACGGACCGGAATGTCACGAAGTCGTGTACGATCGACCGCGTCCATCCCCGCACCCACGGCCGCCGAAGCCCATTCCCCTTGCCCCGAACTTCCCGCGCGGGCTAACTCGATTCATGGGAAAGCGAGTGATTCCGCCCGCGGCGGGCGGTGGTGACGACGGTGACGGGCCGGGCGGCGAGATCCTGGCCGTCAACTTGCGCGAGGCGCTCGAGGAGCGCTACCTCGCCTACGCGCTCTCGACCATCATGCACCGGGCCCTGCCCGACGTGCGCGACGGCTTGAAGCCGGTCCATCGCCGCCTGCTCTACGCCATGCGCGAGCTGCGCCTCGATCCGACCTCGGCCTTCAAGAAATGCGCCCGCGTCGTCGGCGACGTCATCGGCAAGTACCATCCGCACGGCGATCAGGCGGTCTACGACGCCATGGTGCGCCTCGCCCAGGATTTCGCCCAGCGCTACCCCCTCGTCGACGGCCAGGGCAACTTCGGCAACATCGACGGCGATAACCCGGCGGCGATGCGCTACACCGAGGCCCGCCTCACCGACGTCGCCGTGCTCATCCTCGAAGGCCTCGACGAGGACGCCGTCGACTTCCGCCCGAACTACGACGGCTCCGAGGACGAGCCGGTCGTCCTGCCCGGTGCCTTCCCCAATCTCCTCGCCAACGGCTCCTCCGGCATCGCCGTCGGCATGGCCACGTCGATCCCGCCGCACAACGCCCACGAGGTGTGCAAGGCGGCGCTGAAGCTGATCGAGGCGCCGGAGACGAGCCTCGAGGATCTGGTCGAGATCGTCCCCGGTCCGGATTTCCCCACCGGCGGCATCATCGTCGAGAGCCGCTCGTCGATCCTCGAGAGCTACCGCACCGGCCGCGGCGGCTTCCGCGTCCGCGCCCGTTGGGAGGTCGAGGACCAGGGCCGCGGCACCTGGCAGGTGGTGGTCACCGAGATCCCCTATCAGGTCGCCAAGTCGCGCCTGATCGAGAAGCTCGCCGAGCTGATCAACGAGCGCAAGGTGCCCCTGCTCGAGGACGTCCGCGACGAGAGCACGGAAGACGTACGCATCGTCCTGACGCCGAAGAGCCGCAACGTCTCGCCCGCGCTGATGATGGAGAGCCTGTTCAAGCTCACCGAGCTCGAGAGCCGCATCTCCCTCAACATGAACGTGCTGTCGAAGGGCACCATCCCCGGCGTGTTGAACCTCAAGGACGTCCTCGTCCAGTGGCTCGACCACCAGAAGGACGTGCTCGTCCGCCGTTCGAAGCACCGCCTCGCCGTCATCGAGAAGCGGCTGGAGATCCTCGGCGGCCTGCTCGTCGCGTACCTCAACCTCGACGAGGTCATCCACATCATCCGCACCGAGGACGAGCCCAAGCCCGTCCTGATGGAGCGCTTCTCGATCACCGACGTCCAGGCTCAGGCGATCCTGGACATGCGGCTGAAGAACCTGCGCAAGCTCGAGGAATTCGAGATCCGCAAGGAATTCGAGGCGCTGACCAAGGAGGCCGAGCAGATCCGCGCGCTCCTCGCTTCGGATGAGAAGCAGTGGAAGGTCGTCGCCTACGAGATCCGCAAGGTCGCGGCGAAATACGGCCCCGAGACACCGCTCGGCAAGCGGCGCACCACCTTCGCCGACGCCCCCGAACACGATCATGCCGACATCAAGGTGGCGATGATCGAGCGCGAGCCGATCACCGTCGTCGTCTCCGACAAGGGCTGGGTGAGGACGCTCAAGGGCCACATCGACGACTTGTCGCGGCTCGAGTTCAAGCAGGGCGACAAGCTCCGCATCGCCTTCAAGGCCGAGACGATCGACAAGCTCCTGGTCTTCTCCACCGGCGGCCGCTTCTACACGCTGGAGGCCTCGAACCTCCCCGGCGGCCGCGGCCACGGCGAGCCGATCCGCCTGCAGTGCGACATGGACCAGGACCAGGACGTGCTCGACGTCTTCGTCCATTTCCCCGAACGCCGCCTGCTGGTGGTCGGCAAGCAGGGCAGGGGCTTCCGCGTCGCCGAGCGCGAGGTGGTGGCCCAGACGCGCAAGGGCAAGCAGGTGCTCAACGTCTCCGCCGGTGACGAGGCGCGCCTCTGCGTCGAGGTGCCGGACGGCGCCACCCATGTCGCGGTGATCGGCGACAACCGCAAACTGCTGGTGTTCCCGATCGATCAGGTGCCCGAGATGACCCGCGGCGCCGGCGTCCGCCTGCAGAAGTATCGCGACGGCGGCATCGCCGCGGTGAAGTGCTTCGTCGGAACCGCCGGCCTCACCTGGAACGACTCGGCCGGCCGCCAGTTCACCCGCTCGCTCGACGATCTCAAGGACTGGCTCGGCAACCGCGGCGACGCCGGCCGCTTGCCGCCCCCCGGCTTCCCCAAGACCAACCGCTTCGACAACGGTTGAGGCCTTTCCGGGTGGGGCCCCTCACCGCAGGGAAACCTGTCGAGAATCGGGAACGCCATCTGTCCGTCGTGGGCGGATGGGATAAGATGCCGGCGTTCGCGCGCTCTTCGGACGGTGCGGCGAACGAGCGACGGTGTCGTGGCGGCGACGTATCCCGGATCAGACGAGGCGCACCCCGCGCCCGTGATCAGAGGCGCGAAACAGCGCCCACATCGAGGAGTTCCACATGTCTTATCTGCGCAAGGGCGTTTCCGGCGAGCCGGTTCGCATCCTCCAGGTCAAGCTCGGCGTCACCGCCGACGGTGACTTCGGTCCCGGCACCGAGAAGGCGCTGAAGGAGTATCAGACTGCGCACGGCCTCGCCGCCGACGGCATCGCCGGGCCCGACACCTTCATGGCCATGGGCCTCGCCGAACTGGTGCTGCTCGGCGTCGGCTCCAAGGGCGCCACGGTGAAGAAGCTGCAGGAAGCCCTCGGCATCTCCGCCGACGGCGCCTTCGGCCCCGGCACCAAGAAGGCGGTGATGGCCTTCCAGGAGAAGAACGGCCTCGCCGTCGACGGCCTCGCCGGCCCGGCCACCCTGTCCAAGATGACCGCCTTCGCCGGCAAGGTGACCGAGGCCCATGTCGCTGCCGCCGAACTGCCAGCCGGTGCCGTGGTCTCCGGTGAGCCGTTGCCGGCCGCCCCGGGCGCCGTCGCCGACGCCGCCCCCGAGGTGCCGCCGAAGAAGTCGGTGTGGGGCACCGTCAAGGGCTGGTTCAGCTGAGGTCGCATCGTTGGAGCGCGCGCCTGAGCGCGTGCGCTCCAACCCCTTCACGGCCCGGCGGATGGCCGCGCCGTCACCCACTTTCGCCGTCCGGACGCCTCGCCGCCACGGCCCGTCGCCGACCGCGTCGTACTGCGCGTGGAACGACACCGCCCGCCTGTTCACCATCTGTGGAAAGTGACACCCGCGACATCGAAAAATCTGCCATTGATCGGCACTCCGGCATATCATCGTGCGTGTGCCTGGGCGGTGGCGTACGAGTTCGGGAGGGGGGCACTTCCGATGGCGTTGTTCGAGTTGATCTCGGGCGATTTCGAGCGCGAGAGTGTGCGTCTGCGCTATTCCGAGGCGGGGCGCCCCTATCTCCGTCTGACCTCGGTCGACGGCGTGGTCGAGGACATCTTCCTGCAACGCGACGTGGCGGCCGTGGCCGAGAGCGGCGAAGGGCGCGTCGGTGAGTATCTCGCGCGCTGGGCCGAGCGCGACGGCTTCGTCCTACGCGAGTTGAAGGTCGCCTCCTCTCGCGCCGGCACACCGAACCGTCGCAGCGACGGTCGTGGCGAGGCCATCTTCGTGGTGCTGCTGCGCGACGGCCGCAAGTTCGTCGCCCGGGGAAGCCCCGAGGCGGTGAGCGAGATCCGCCTCGCCTCGTTGCCGGCCGATCGTCGCACCAAGCTTGCCCGTCTCGACACCGCCCGTGGCGGCCGTGCTCCCGAAACGGGTCTCCTGCCGCGTTTCGTCCCCGGCCTTCTCGCCCGTCTGTTGCCCGAACGTTGAGATCCGGTGCCGCGCGATGTCGGTCGCGGGGGGGCATGATCGTCCGCGCGTGGTCGGTTCCGCCGGCGATGCCGATCGCATGTCCCCGGTTCGCGTCGCCGGCGGATCAGTCCTCCTCACCGCCCTCCATCGGCGGTTCGGGTGTCGCCCAGCCCTGCGGCAGCAGATGCTCCTGCGGCAGAAAGCGACGCTTGTAGTCCATCTTGCGGGCGCCGCCGACCCAATAGCCGAGGTAGACATACGGCAGGCCGCGTCGCCGCGCCCGGCGCACGTGGTCGAGGATCATGAAGGTGCCGAGCCCGCGCGCCTCCATCTCCGGATCGTAGAAGGAATAGACCATCGACAGGCCGTCGCAGAGGATGTCGGTCAGTGCCGCCGCCACCACCGGCCCACGTCCCCGCCCGGTGATGCCGCTGTCCGGGCCGCGGCGCCGGTATTCGACCACCATGGTGTCGACGTGGGTGTCCTCGATCATCATCGAGAAGTCGAGCACCGTCATATCGGCCATGCCGCCGTCGGAATGACGCTCGTCGAGATAGCGGCGGAACAGCGAATACTGCTCCGAGGTCGGCATCGCGCTCTGTTCGACGCCGATCAGATCCTGGTTGCGGCGCAGCGTGCGGCGGAAGCCCTTCGACCACAGGAAATCGTCGACGCGGATGCGCACCGATACGCAGGCCCTGCAGCCGTCACAGGCCGGCCGATAGGCGATGTTCTGCGAGCGGCGGAAGCCGCCCTGGGTCAAGACGTCGTTGAGCCCCGGAGCGCGGATGCCGACGAGGTGGGTGAAGACCTTGCGCTCCTGCCGGCCCGGCAGATAGGGGCAATGGGACGGCGCCGTCAGATAGAATTGAGGGGCGTCGACCGGATGCTGTGTCATCGCGCCTCCCCATGTGCCGCGCCGCCCGGCGCCGTCCGTCACACCGGCCGGAGGCCGGTTTCCCCTCATGGGAGGATAGCCACGAAGCCGTGCGTCGAGAAGAGCGTCGAAGCGTCGGCGCCTGCTCGAGTTTCGATCATGGCGAACGGCCGTTTCCGGCCCGTCGGTCCCGGCGGGTGTCACCGTCCGCCGAGCGCCAGGACACGGCCGTCCATCACCAGCACACCGGCCACCAGATCCTGGATCGTCTGACGCCGCGCCGTGAACAGCGCGATCAGATGGACGAGCGGCGTCAGCGTCACCGAGAGCGCGTAGAAGACGACGACGTGGATCAGCGCCTTCAACCCGTCCGGTCGAGGCCCGTCGACCGAGCGCATCGCCAGCCCCATCGCCTTCATCCCCGGCGTCGCCGCATCGGGGCCGGCGAGCGTCGTCACCGTGTAGAGGATACCGAGGATCGGCCACAGCGCCGGATAGATCAACCAGGCGAGCCCGAGCGTGGCGAGCCCGAGAAGGAACACGACGATCGCCGCGACCAGCCACAGGAGCGACACTCCGACGATGTCGAACAGATAGGCGATCGCTCGGCGTTTCAGGACGTCCTGGAAGAGGTCGGGCTCCAGCACCGGGTCGTAGACCCACCGGACCGTGATCTGCTGCGTCGGCTGCGCCATCGTCGACCTCCTGGCCACCGTTCGCCGTCTCCGGCGCCGGTCGTGATCCACCACCGAAGCGGGCGGAGGAACCGTCGAAAGATGGCGAGCCGCCGCCTCGGCTTCAAGTGGGCCGGACTCGGTGGTGGCCGGTTGTTTCGCAGGTCTCCGGCTTACGTGATGTCATCCCTGGCACCTTGTCAGAAATGCGTATTTCACGATTTGTAAACCTCGTCGACCGACAGTCGTCCCCAAGTAGACGCCGCGAATCCTGGGATGAGGAATTTTCGGGATGGCCACAAAAATGAAATTGACCGAAATTTCTGACTTCATCCACAGGTCGGATGGCAATTCGAATGCGACGGTGGATCTGTGGGCCGATTGCGGCGCGATCGTCCCGGACGTACTGACGGAATTCTACGCCTGCTTGTCCGACGTGCCTGCCTTCCGCCGACATCTGTCCTCCCCCGGCCAGATCGAGCGACTGAAGAAGGCCCAGGCCGAACATTGGCGTGCCCTCTTCGCGCCGACGCCGCCGGCCGACCAGGAGAGCCGCTCGGCACGCATCGGCGAGATCCACGTGAAGATCGGACTTCCGTCCGGCTGGTACATGGCGGGCTATGCCTTCCTGCTGAAGAAGCTCCTGCCGCACATCGCCGGCCGCCACCGCTTCTCGGCGAGCGCCCGCACCGCGTTGATCGATCGGCTGATCGAGCGTGTCTTCACCGACATGATCCTCTCCAACACCGCCTACGAGAACCGGATCGATTCGGAACGCGCCGCCGAGGCGGCCGCCGATGCCGACCTCGGCAACCTGCGCAATGCCGCCGGCATGGTCTCCGACGCCAACATCACCGCCATCCAGCTCGCCCATCTGACCCGCAACACGCGGATGGTGAATTCGTCGAGCCAGTCGATCTCGGCCGCCGCTGCGGAACTGGTCTCCTCGGTCGAGGAGATCGCGCGCTCGTCGGAGAGCGCCTCGCGCGACGCCGCCGAAACCGACGGCACCGTCGCCTTCGGCCGCGACGCCGTCGAGGAGGTGAACACCGCCATCGCCAACATCGCCGAGGCCGTCGCCGAGACCGCCGCCAACGTCGACGAACTCGCCGCCGCCTCCGATCAGATCGGCCAGATCCTGACGGTGATCGAAGGCATCGCCGGTCAGACCAATCTGCTCGCCCTCAACGCCACCATCGAGGCGGCGCGCGCCGGCGAGGCCGGGCGCGGCTTCGCCGTGGTCGCCACCGAAGTGAAGAACCTCGCCGGCCAGACGGCGCGCTCGACCGAGGACATCAACCACCGTATCGCCGCGTTGCGCGCCGGCATGGCCGGCATCCTGTCGACCATGCAGCGTTCGACCACCGCCGTCGGCGAAGGGCGCACCGCCATCTCGCGGGCGGCCGAGACGATGGAGACCATCTCCACCCAGATCGGCAACGTCGCCCACAAGATGGCCGACATCTCCACCATCCTGTCGCAGCAGAAGTCGGCGTCCGCCGAGATCGCCGAGAGCGTCGACAAGGTCGCCGGCATGGCGGAGATGAACGAGGGCGTCATCCACGCGATGGCGGCCAAGATCCAGTCCAACAACGACCGCTTCGGCGCCATGGCGAAGAACTGGTTCCGCGCCGATTCCGACCGTTCGCTGTGCGAGATGGCCAAGATCGACCACGTCTTCTTCAAGAAGCGGGTGGTCGACACCGTCGTCGGCCGCGACGGTTGGAAGGCCGAGGAGGTTCCCGATCATCACGGCTGCCGTCTCGGCAAGTGGTACGATTCGCTGCAACGATCCGAGTACAGGGCGCTGCCGGCCTATACCCGCCTGGTCGAGCCGCACCAGCGGGTCCACGCCGCCGGCCGTGCCGCCCTCGCCGCCCATGCCGCCGGCCGCGCCGACGAGGCCTATGCGGAAATGGACCGGCTCAACGAGGCGAGCGTCGAGGTGCTGGCGCTGCTCGATGAACTGTCGGTCGGCATCGGCGAGGTCGAACGCACCGACGAACGCCGCGGCGACGGCCGGGAAGCGGTGGCGATCGCCGCCGAGATGACCATCGCCGGCGAAACGCGGCAGGTGAAGGTGACCGATCTCTCCGCCGGAGGTGCACGGATCGAGGGACTGCGGGCGCACGAGGTCGGTCAGACCCTCCGCCTGCGTCTCGCCGACGGCCGCCACTGCTCGGCCTGCGCCACCTGGGTGAACGGCGCCGAAGGCGGCGTCCGCTTCCTCGCCGAAGCGGCGGAGTGAGCCTTCATTCTGGGCTCATGAAATTCGGACTCGTCCGAATTTCACGAGCGTTACGGCCCGACCGGCCGACGCCCGTTCGGGCTCGCCTTCGTTCACGAAGTTTCGAACGGGTCGAAACTTCGTGAACTCCGGTCTCACACCCGCGCTTCCGGCCGCTCCAGGCGCTCGACCACGTAGTCGAGCGCTTCGAGCGCTGCGATGATCTCCTGGGCGTGCGCCCCGTCGCGGGTCTCGAACACCACGTCGAGAGTGGCGCCCTTGGCCGGCACCTTGAGGAAGGTGCGGTGGTGCTCGACCTCCAGGATGTTGGCGCCGAGCCGGCCGAGGATGGTGGTGATCTCGCCGAGCACGCCCGGCCGATCCGGGATGATCAACCGGATGCCGACGATCTTCTCCTCGCGCGCCAGCTCGCGCACCATGATCGAGGAGAGGATGCGCGGATCGATGTTGCCGCCGGAAAGGATGAGCCCGACCTTGCGGGCGCGGAACCGCTCCGGGGCGGTCAGGAGCGCGGCCAGCGCCGCGCCGGCCGCGCCCTCCGCCATGGTCTTCTGCAGGGTCAGGTAGAGGTTGACCGCCCGTTCGATCTCGGCCTCCTCGACCAGGATCAGGTCGTCCATCGCCCGCCGGGCGATCTCCAGCGTCGTTCGCCCGACGCGCCGCACCGCGATGCCTTCGGCGAGCGTCGTGCCGCCGGCGTGGACCGGCAGGTCCTTCAGTTCCGCCCACATCGACGGATAGAGCCGGGTCTCGACCCCGACGATCTCGATGCGGGGGGCGAGCGCCTTGGTCACCACCGCGATGCCGCCGGCGAGCCCACCGCCGCCGACCGGCACGACGATGACGTCGAGGTCCGGCTTCACCTCGAGCATCTCCAGCGCCACCGTGCCCTGGCCGCGGATGATGTCGAAGTCGTCGTAGGGGTGGACGAAGACGAGCCCGTCGCGCGCCGCCAGCCGCTCCGCCTCGACCTCGGCCTCGGCGACCGTCTCGCCCGACAGCACCACATGGGCGCCGAAGCCGCGCGTCGCCGTCACCTTCACGTGCGGCGTCGTCTCCGGCATGACGATGGTCGAGGGGATGCCGAGCCGTGTGGCGTGATAGGCGACCGCCTGGGCGTGATTGCCGGCCGACATGGCGATGACGCCGCGCCGGCGCTCCGCCTCGCTCAGGCCGAGGAGCTTCGTCAGCGCCCCGCGTTCCTTGAAGGCATTGGTGACCTGCAGGTTCTCGTACTTGACCCAGACGTCGGCGCCGGTCAGCGCCGAGAGCCGCGGTGCGGGCAGGAACGGCGTCTTCATCACCACACCGGCGATCATCGCCGCGGCGTCCCGCACGTCGGCGAGGGTCGGCAGGCGGAGGTCGGCGGCGGCGGTCATGATCGGCCCCTGGGTTCGAGGAGAGGCCGATGATCTAGCCGAAAGTCGCGGGGGAGGCGAGGGGCTCACGCCGGCCGCAACAGCCGCGCCGCCACCTCCGTCGCACGGTCGGCGCTCGCCGCGATCTCCGCCGCCGCCGGCATGTCGCGCAGACCGAGCAGCATCTGGATCTGCAGCGCACCGACCAGCACGTCGAAGTAGCTCGCCATCACCAGTTCGGCGTCCTGCGGCGCGACGAGGCCGTGTCCGACCGCCCGACGGATGAATTCCACCGCGGAGCGTCGCACCCGGTCCGCCCCTTCCGCCTGCAACGCCTCGGAGAGATGGACCGATCGCGGCGCTTCGGCGATCGCCAGTCGATAGAGCCCGACCCGACGCGGATCGAGGAATTCGGTGAGGAAGCGCCGGCCGAAGGTCCGCAGGATGGCGAGAAACGTCTCCCGGTCGGTCGGATCGCCGAACCGCGGATCGAGCGTCATGGTCTCGGTGTGGGTCGCCACCAGGGCCGCGGCCAGACCCTTCTTGCTGTCGAACAGGCGATAGAGGTCGCGCTTCGACACCCGCGCCCTCCTGGCGATCTCCAGCGTCGTCGCCGCCTCGTAGCCCTTCTCGGTGAAGACGCATCCGGCCGCGTCGAGGATCGCCGCCCGCCGCGCGCTCTCGCCGTCCCCCACCTCGCGACCCGCGTCGTCCGCCGCGTTCCGATCCATGTCGGCTCCTCTGAGAAAAAACCGGTACCAATCGGTACCAAACTCTGTTACACCCTGCAACGGTACTCATCGGTACCATGCGCCGGCACCGCGACCGGCCGTCGAAGGTGGAGGGAGCGACAGATGAAGACCTTTCTGACGGTGAAGCTCGGACTCCTCCCCGCCGTGGTGTTCTGGGTACTCGCCGGCGCCGGTCACGGCCGCCTCGGTCTCGTCCTCGGCGCCGTCCTCGGCGCAGCTGCGCTCGCCTGGAACCACATGCGCGCCCTACGCCGGCCGATGGAGACCGCCTTCGCCGGCTTTCTGGTGCTCGCCGCGCTCGCCGATCTCGCCGGCGTCACGGACATCACCACTGTGAAGGCCGGTTCCTTCGCGGTGCTCGGGGTCACCGCGCTGTGGAGTTGCCGGCAGTGCCGTCCGTGGACCGCCGACTATGCCGCGAGCGCCTTCGGTGGCGCGGCCGAATCGCCGGTCTTCGTCGCCGTCAACATGGCGCTGTCGCTCTTGTGGGGTGTCGCCTTCCTCGGCCTCGCGGCGCTCATCGGCTTCGCTGCCGCGCCGGTCTGGTCGGCGATCCTCACCGGGCTCGGCGCTCTCGTCTCGATCTTCGGGCCGAAGCATCTGATCCGGATCGGCCTCGAACGTGCCATCCGGTCCCGCGAGACCTGGTCCTGGCCGAAGCCCGACCTCACGACGCCACGTCCCGAAGGAACCTTCGACGTCGCCGTCGTCGGCGCCGGCATGGGCGGGCTCGCCGCCGCCGCGCTCCTCGCCCGCGCCGGGCTGAAGGTGGTGGTCTGCGAGCATCACGTCGTGCCCGGCGGCTTCTGCCACACCTGGCTGCGCAAGGCCCGCCACCTCGGCGTCCCCCGCGTCTTCCGCTTCGACAGCGGCGTCCACGACATCTCCGGCGTCCGCCCGGGCGGCTCGATCAGCGGGCTCCTCGCCTTCCTCGGAGCGAACATCGAGTGGTCGCGCCTCGCCCATGCGGTCCACCACGCCGGCGCGACGGCGGCGATTCCCGAGGATTGGCGCGCCTATCGCGACGACCTCCGCGCCCGCTTCCCGGCGAGTGCGGCGGGCATCGACGCCGTCTTCGAGACGATGCGGACGATCGACGCCGACATCGAGGCGCTCGGCGCTGTCTCCCACGGCATTCCGTTACCGCCGAGCGATGTCGAGTCGATGCTCGCCTTCGCGCGCGATCATGCCGTCATGGTCCGCTGGATGGACCGCTCCTTCGCCGAACTCCTCGATGTCCATGCCATCGAACCGGCGGCGCGGGCCGAACTCCTGGCGCTCTCCGGCTATCTCACCGACCGGCCGGACGAACTGACGGCGCTGCAGATGGCGCCGCTGTTCGGCTATCGCTTCCACGGCGGCCATTACCCGAAGGGCGGGTCCGGCCGGCTCGGCGCCGAACTGGCGGCGGCGGTGCGTCGCCACGGCGGCGAGGTGGCGTTGAAGTCCGCGGTCGCCGAGATCCTGGTCGAGAACGGCCGGGCGAGCGGATTGCGCCTCGCCTCCGGTCGCCGCATCGCTGCGCGCGCCGTGATCTCCAACGCCGACTGGCGCCGGACCTTCCTCGATCTGGTGCCGGCGTCGGCGCTGCCGACCGGCTTCCGCGACACCGTCGCCGGGGCCGAGCCGGCGACCTCCGCCTTCATGGTCGGCCTCGGCCTCGTCGGGCCGCTCGATGTCGCGCCGATCACCTCGGTCGTCGGTGCGGACGGGCTCCAGGTCCACGCCGTCTCGCCGTCGCGCGTCGACCCGACCGCCGCACCCGCCGGCTACGCGACGCTCGAACTGATCACCCTGGTCCCGCAGAGCGACGCCGGTCGCTGGTTCGCCGACCCGAACGCGGTCGACGATCCGGCGCACCGCGCCTCGCCCGACTATCTCGCTGCCCGCACCGCCTTCGGCGACCGCCTGATCGCCGCAGTGGAAGGGCTGGTGCCCGATCTCGGAGACCGCATCGTCCTGCGCGTCGACGCCACCCCGGCGACCTTCGCCCGCTACGACCGGTCGAGCCGTGGTTCGATCTACGGTATCGCCGAGGCCGACCGACCGAAGGGGTGTCGCTCGCCGGTCCCGGGCCTGTGGATCGCCGGCGCCGCCGACATGGGACCGGGCGTCGAGGCGGCGATCATCTCCGGCGCCCGTGTCGCCGCCGACATCCTGCCCGACGTCTTCACCCGTCCCGCCGCCCCGGTCGTCGCGTCCGTGAGCGCGACCGACGCGGCGGAAGTGATCGACGTGTGCGAACTGGAACCGGCGTGACCGCTCACTCGCCCTGGAGGAACTCGATGATGCCGGAGAAGTCCTTGCCCGCGTTGCCGGCGTCACAGAACAGCTTGTAGAGCTGCGCCGCTTCCGCCCCGAGCGGTGTCGCCTGACCGGCGGCGGAGGCCACGTCCTGAGCGAGCTTCAGGTCCTTCAGCATCATCGCCGCAGCGAAGCCGGGGGCGTAGTCGCGATTGGCCGGCGACGTCGGCACCGGCCCCGGCACCGGGCAGTAGCTGGTCAGCGACCAGCACTGACCCGAGGCGGTGGACGAGATGTCGAACAGCTTCTGCTCGTCGAGCCCGAGCTTGCGGGCGAGCGCGAAGCCCTCGCACACCGCGATCATCGAGATGCCGAGGATCATGTTGTTGCAGATCTTCGCCGCCTGACCGGCACCCGCCGCACCGGCATGGACGATGGTCTTGCCCATCTTCTCGAGGAACGGCTTCGCCGCCGCGAAGCCGGGATCGGTGCCGCCGACCATGAAGGTCAGGGTACCCGCCGTCGCCCCGCCGGTACCGCCGGAGACCGGCGCGTCGACGAAGACGAACCCTTTCTCGGCGCCGAGCTTGGCCACCGCGCGCGCCGCCTCGACGGCGATGGTGGAGCTGTCGATGCACAGCGTTCCCGGCGCGGCATGGGCGAAGACGCCGTCGGCGCCGCCGTAGACCGCTTCGACGTGCCGGCCCTCCGGCAGCATCGACACCACCACCTCGGCGCCCCGGACCGCCTCGGCCACCGACTTCGCCGATGTGCCGCCGGCGGCGAGGAAGCGCGCCATGCTGTCGGTCGAGAGGTCGAAGCCCGCCACCGTGTGCCCGGCCTTGACCAGATTGGCGGCCATCGGCCCACCCATGTTGCCGAGCCCGATGAATGCGATCGTCGCCATGTCGTCCTCCCTGATCGACCCGTCGCGGGCCGTATCGTCCGTCGTTCCTCGCGGCGCCGGTCGGCGCCGGCGTCGGTCATGCCGTCTCCGAACCCCGTCGCCGCTTGCGTACTTCGCGATCGGCGCGCTCCGCCAGGAAGAACAGCGCCAGATAGATCGTCACCGAGACCACCTGGACGATGGTCCACGGACCGGTCCAGCCGAAGATCCCGGCATACCCGGTGTGGATGATGACGCGGGCGAAGGTCACCACCAGCCAAGTGGCCGTGCCCCAGGCCGAGCCCAGCCACAGGCCGACGGCGGCGACCGGGTCGAGCGCCGCGAAGAACAGCACCGCGCCCTGCCGTGGCAGATTGGTCCGCCCGGGATCGTCGATCGGCGGCACCACCCCGATGATCGCCGCCCATTCCCAGAGCGCCCAGCCGAGATAGGCGAGCGACATCGCCTTCAGATAGACGTCGTGCGCGATGCGCCAGCGAGGCCGCGCCGGTTCGACCGTGGTGGGGAAATGCGGTGCGCCGATCGTCTCGATCCGTGCCATCAGGGTGCCCGGCCTCCCGCTCACACCGGCGCGAAGGCGAGATCGCCGCGCGCCGGCACGGTGGTGAAATGTGCCTCGATCGCGTCTGGCGCGATCTCCTCGAACCTCGCCGGCCGCCAGTCGGGCGCGTTGTCGCGGTCGATCAGCACCGAGCGGACGCCTTCGTAGAAGTCGTGGCCGGCGAGAATGTGGGTGACGATGCGGAACTCGATCCGCATGCACTCCTCGAAGGAGAGAGAACCGCCGATCCTGACCTGATGCAAGGCGACGGATACCGAGGTCGGTGATTTGGTGCGAATTCCGGCCGCCGTGGCACGGGCCCATGCCGCATCCGGTCCGGTCTCCGCCTCGAGGCGGGCGAGAATCGCCGCCGCATCGTCGCCGACGAAGAGCCGATCGATCGCCCCCCGCGCCGCCGCGAGCGGCGCCACGCCGGGATCCTGGTCGAACGCGGCGAGAACCGGGGTCGGATCGTCGACCTCGCACAGGGCGGCGAGCAGATCTCCCATCCGCGCCGACGGCACGAAATGGCCGAGGAAGCCGACATGGAGGCAGTCCGCCGCCTTAAGTCGCCCACCGGTCATGGCGAGATAGGCGCCGGTCTCGCCGGGCATCCGCGACAGCATGTGGGTGCCGCCGACGTCGGGGAAGAAGCCGATGGAGACTTCCGGCATGGCGAAGAGCGTCTTCTCCGAACCGACCCGGAACGGCGCATGGGCGGACAAGCCCACACCGCCGCCCATGCAGATGCCGTCGATCAGCGAGGTGAAGGGCTTGGGGTAGCGGTGGATGGTGCGGTTGAGGACGTATTCCTCGTGGAAGAAGTCGGTGAGCGCCGGGTCGCCGGCTTTTCCCATGTCGTGGATGCGCCGAATGTCGCCGCCGGCACAGAACGCCTTCTCGCTCGACGAGGTCAGCACCACGTGGGCGATGCTCGCGTCGGCCTTCCACGCGTCGATCTGCCGCTGCATCGCCTCGACCATGGGAAGCGTCAGCGCGTTCAGCGCCTTCGGCCGGTCGAGGATCACCACGCCGGCGCGGCCACGCTTCTCGAAACGGATCTCGTCGGTCGAATGGTCGGTCATCTCGGCTCCGGATGCGGCATCGGCAAAGGGCAGGGGGGTCAGTCGGCGAGGAGATCGCGCGCCACGATCAGGCGCATGATTTCGTTCGTCCCCTCGAGGATACGGTGGACGCGGGCGTCGCGCAGGAAGCGCTCGATCTCGTAATCGGCAAGATAGCCGTAGCCGCCGTGCATCTGCATCGCCTCGTCGATGATCTGGAAGCACACGTCGGTGGCGAAACGCTTGGCCATGGCGCAGGCTCGGGTGACCTTGCCGTCCGTCCCCTTCGGGTCCTTGGCCGACAGCAGCCACGCCGCCTTGTGCACCATCAGCCGCGCCGCCTCGAGCTCGGTCGCCATGTCGGCGAGGCGGAACTGCAGCGCCTGGAAGTCGGCGATCGGTTTGCCGAACTGCTTGCGCTCCTTGACGTAACGCACCGTGCGATCGAGACATTCCGCCGCTGCGCCGAGCGAGCAGGCGGCGATGTTGAGCCGCCCGCCGTCGAGCCCGGCCATGGCGATCTTGAAGCCTTCGCCCTCTTGGCCGAGCCGGTTCGCCACCGGCACGCGGGCACCGTCGAAGATGACGGCGGCGGTGGGCTGGCTCTTCCAGCCCATCTTCTTCTCCTGAGCCCCGAAGGAGAGCCCGGGCGTGTCCTTCTCGACGACGATCGCCGAGATGCCCTTCGGCCCCGGCCCGCCGGTGCGCGCCATGACGACGTAGACGTCGGAGACCCCGCCGCCCGAGATGAAGGCCTTGGAACCGGAGAGCACGTAATCGTCGCCGTCGCGCACCGCCCGGGTGGCGAGCGCCGCCGCGTCCGATCCGGCGCCGGGCTCGGTCAGGCAATAGGAGGCGAAGGTCGCCATCGAGGTGAGATCCGGCAGCCATCTGGCGCGCTGCTCGGCCGTCCCCCAGGTGTCGACCATCCACGCCGCCATGTTGTGGATCGAGATGTAGGCGGTGGTCGAGGTGCAGCCGCGCGCCAGCTCCTCCATGATCACCGCCGCATCGAGGCGCGACAGCCCCGAGCCGCCGACGTCGTCACCGACGTAGATGCCGGCGAAGCCGAGCGAAGCGGCATGGCGCAGCGTCTCGACAGGGAAAGTGGATTTCGCGTCCCACTCCGCCGCGTGCGGGCCGAATTCGTCGCGCGCGAAGGCCGCCGCGACGTCCTTGAAGGCGGAGGTCTCCTCGGAGAGGGCGAAGTCCATGGGGCGCTCCCGGCGGTTCGTGACCGGAGTGCTGCGCACCCTCGTCGGAGGTCGCATCCCCGGCCCGGGCGCCCTTGTCTCGGCGCCGCGTTGCCCCGAGGAGTAGAGAGCGCCCCGACCACCGTCAATCGCCGCCGTTGCGCGTGAGTCTGTGGCGAAATGCACATGGTATCGACGAAAGACGAAAGAATTGGAGGCGGAATACGCTTGGGGGCGGTCCTCGGCGGCGTGGCGCCGCGTCGAGCCGGCGGCGGTCTCGGGCGTCCGAGGCTTGTCGGCGTCGGGCGATGCGGGGCATCATCGCCGCCCGCAGGCGAGCGAAGGCGAGGGACCGACGTGGCATCACACACCCACCGGCAGGTCGAGGAACGCATCAGGGACAGTTTCGCCCGCCAGTCGATGATGGCGTCGATCGGCGCGACCATCGTCTCGGTCGAGTCGGGGCGGGTCACCCTGACGGCGCCGACCGGCGAGGGCTTCCGCCAGCAGCAGGGCTTCGCCCATGCCGCGGTGGTCTTCGCCCTCGGCGACAGCGCGGCGGGTTACGCGGCTCTGACGATGATCCCGCCCGAGGCCGAGGTCATGACCGTCGAGATGAAGATCAACCTGCTCTCCCCGGGCGAGGGATGCCTCGTCGCCGAGGGTCGTGTCCTCAAGGGCGGTCGGCGGCTGGTGGTGGTCGCGGCGGACGTGTGGGCCGAACTCGACGGCGGTGGCCGCCGGCACGTCGCCGTTCTCCAGGGGACGATGATCCCGGTGGACCACCGCTGAACGAGAAATCGACACCCGAGATCGCCGAATCCGCCCGCCGAGCGCGACCTCACCCTTCGGTGATCGCCCCCATCGTGACCCGCCCCCGTCGCCCGTGCTAATCACCTCCGCGACGGGGCCGCAGACGAGCCTCGCGAGGGAACGACGAAGATCATGAGCGACAAGCTTCTCGCCGCCGGGCGCGCCGCCGCCGACATGGGTGCCATCCTCTCCGGCCGCCGCATGCGCCGCAACCGCCGCACCGACTGGTCGCGCCGCATGGTGCGGGAGAACCATCTTTCCGTCGACGATCTGATCTGGCCGATCTTCATCCTCGACGGCGAGAACCGCCGCGAGAAGGTCGGCTCGATGCCCGGCGTCGAGCGTGTCTCGGTCGATCTGGCGGTGCGCGAGGCGGAGCGCGCCGCGAAGCTCGGCATCCCCGCGCTCGCCCTCTTCCCCTATACCGACCCGGATCTGCGCGACGATTTCGGCTCCGAAGCGCTCAATCCGGAGAACCTGATCTGCCGCGCCTGCCGGGCGATCAAGGCGCACGTTCCCGACATCGGCCTGATCACCGACGTGGCGCTCGATCCCTACACCTCCCACGGCCACGACG